>NZ_JBEUEL010000021.1:0-53162 GCF_041725775.1 Pueribacillus sp. YX66
TACTCGCCTTACAATACTTCCAACCGTTGTGTGACTTATATCAACGGCCATCCATTCCTTTAAAATACGTGCTGATTGACGATAGTCACTCTTACTAGCTAATTCAGCCACCTTCACTTCAACCAATGGACTTTGACGTTGGCGCTTTCTGAGCCCTAGCCATTCATCCAAAGGATATCTAGGATTACATTTATCATCATACATGAGCGTACGTTTATATCTTACATTTCCAAAAATAAATTGGATTCCTTTTTCATCATTTCGTCCTACTTTCCAGTTCTCTTCTTGTTTTTGTTCTTTGATGACTTGGTTTATTTTAGTAAACACTTCTCCAACTAAATCCGTAAAAGTGTCATACATAAGTAATTGTAACTGTTCTTCAAATTCAATGAGGTTAGTTGTTTCCTTTAATAATTCATAAATTCTTGTTATAATACGTTCCATGGGAAGGTCTCTTTCTAAATGTATTTGCCATCGTAAGCATACATTTATGATAGAGTGCCTCCCTTTTTTTATCTAATAAAATAACCTAAATATCCCCCGAGTAAAATTTTACACATATTTAGCACTTGTTTTTGATGGAGGGTATGTCTATGAAAGATTATATAAGAAAAGTTTTTGAAACATACCAAAAGTTTATTCAAACTGCAAACGAATGTGGCATCTTTCGAAAACTAAATATTGCCTACAAAGTAGCCTGGAATCTTTTGCTTATTTTTATTGTATTCAGTTTAATGGCGGTATTTTTCGGAGTTGGTATCGGGGCCGGTTATTTCGCTTCGTTAGTGAAAGATGAAAAAATACTGACTGAGGAGGAAATGAAATCGGACATTTATAACTATGATGTAACGAGCCAAGTGTACTTTGCTAACAATACGTTGCTCGGCAACTTACAGTCGGACCTCGAACGAAAAGAAATTGCGTTAGACGATGTATCAGAACATGTCATTAATGCCCTACTTGCTACTGAAGACAATTATTTCTATGAGCATAATGGGATCGTCCCGAAAGCGCTCTTTCGCGCGACCTATCAAGAATTAACAAACGCTTCTGTGCAAACAGGGGGAAGTACGTTGACTCAGCAACTTGTCAAAAATCAGTTGCTTACGAGCGAAGTATCCTTTAAAAGAAAAGCAAAAGAAATTTTACTTGCGATGAGACTCGAACGTTTTCTCCAAAAAGAAGAAATTTTAGAAGCATATTTAAATATCGTTTCATTTGGTCGAAGTGCTTCTGGACAAAATGTAGCAGGAATCGAAGCGGCAGCTCAAGGAATTTTTGGCGTCTCTGCAAAAGAACTAAATTTACCGCAATCCGCTTTTATAGCTGGTTTACCACAAAATCCTTATCGTTATACACCGTTTAACAACGATGGGACAGTGAAAGATTCAATTGAAGTTGGGCTTAACCGAATGGAAACAGTCTTAAAAAGAATGCGAGTTTCTGGATTGATCGACGAAAAGCAGTACAAAGAAGCATTGGATTATGATATTAAAGCAAATTTAGCAAAACAACATCCTGTTCCTCAAAAAGAATATCCATACGTTCATTTTGAAGTCGAACGTCGCGCAATAGAAGTCCTTGCCAAAACATTTGCAAATGAAGACAAACTTGATGGAGATGAGCTTGCTCATCATCATCGACTATATAACAACTTAGAGTTTGAAGCACGATTTTTCGGTAAACCGATTGAAGATATAACAAAAGCACAAAAACTTGATTTTCAACAAGTCAAAAAAGACTATGAGCTTTTCAATGAATACGTTAAAAACGCAGATGACTTAATTCGTCGCAAAGGCTATCAGATCTACACAACGATCGACAAAGACATATATGATGCAATGGAAAAGGCGAAAAATAATGTCCTTGCTAACAGTGCATATTTTCAATCTCCTAAAACAGCGTTAATAAACGATTCAGACGCAAGCGGGAAAATTTCAAAGCAATTCCCGATGCAACTCGGCGGTATTCTTATTGAAAATAAAACTGGAAAAATTTTAAGTTTCGTTGGTGGTAGAGACTATGAGGAATCCCAGTTAAATTACGCTACACAAGCTTATCGTTCAAACGGTTCAACAATGAAACCGTTGCTCGACTATGCTCCAGCGATGGAGTTAGGTAAGCTACAACCTGGCTCGATCTTGATGGATTCTCCTCTCACCGAAGTAAAAGATTGGAATCCAAAAAACTATGGAGGTAGCCACCGTGGACCAGTCACTGTCCGTGAAGCGCTTAAAGACTCAATTAACTTGCCTGCTGCCCGAGCTTTTTTACTCATGGAGCCTTATGAAGCAACAGCATACTTAGAGAAAATGGGCTTTACATCGCTCGTCCATGGAGCTGATCGATATAATAAATCAATGTCGCTCGGCGGATTAACGCGAGGAGTTACCGTTGAAGAAAATACAAATGCGTTCGTTACCTTTGCAAATGGCGGAAAATTTGTCGATGCTTATATGATCGAAAAAATCGTTTCTAACGATGGTGAGATCGTGTATGAACATGAGTCTCAACCTGTTGACGTCTTTAGCCCACAAACCGCTTATTTAACGCTTGATATGATGAGAGATGTTCTAAAAAACGGAACGGCTGGAAGGTTGCCTAGCTATTTAAAATTTAATGCAGACTGGGCTGGAAAAACGGGAACGTCTCAAGATTGGCACGATTCATGGTTCGTCGCATCAAATCCGAACGTTACTTTCGGTATTTGGACAGGATACGAAAAACCGATGAGTCTTGACCGAAGCAACTATGCTCATCGGACACAACGGCTATGGGCGTTACTCATGAATGCAACGTATGACATTAAACCTGATGTCGTCGCACCAAAACAGCGATTTGCGATGCCTAGTGGAATTGTGAAACGAACTCTTTGCGGGGTTACAGGTAACTTACCGTCTGAAGCGTGTGAACGAGCCGGACTTGTAACTACCGACTTGTATAACGCAAAGTTTGCACCGACAGACGAAGATGCTCATTTAGATCTCATTCGATACGTTGTAATGAACGGGAGAAATTATATTGCCCTTGACTCAACACCAAAAGAATTTACGAAACAAGGTGTTCAACTTAATATCGAACAATTTCAAGGTGCTACCTCGTTTGATTTCTCAGCCGTTGATGGGGTTGCAGCAAAGCAAGCGAAGGAAAATGGTAGTATACCTGGAGAAGTCCATGGCGTAACGATAAAAGGCACATCCATCATTTGGGCTCCCCACCCTGAACACGATATCGTCGGCTACCGTATTTACAGAGTGGATAACGATTCCTATACCGTAATTGGTAGTGTTGCAACCTTTTCAAACAAAAACACGTTTGAACTCTCAGCGAAAGGTAATTATTTTGTCACTGCTGTTGATGTTGCTGGTAACGAATCATCACCATCACAAATCGTGTCATTTCATGAATGAAATTGAAAATCCCTCTATCATTTTGTGCGTTAGAGGGATTTCTTTCATTCTTATTTTTTTTCTACGTCATCTGTTGGTAAGTTTAGCTCCCATGCTTTTAATACACGGCGAATAATCTTTCCACTTTTCGTTTTTGGAAGTTTTTCACGAAATTCGATTTCACGTGGGGCAGCATGAACAGATAGTGCTTTTTGAACGAAACGCTTAATCTCTTCTTCTAATTCAGGTGAACCGTGATAGCCTTTTTTTAGTGAAACGAACGCTTTAATCACTTCACCTCGAGCAGGATCAGGTTTTCCAATCACCCCCGCTTCCGCAACTGCCGGATGTTCCAGTAGTTTACTTTCAACTTCAAACGGTCCTACTCTTTCACCAGACGTCATGATGACATCGTCAATCCGACCTTGAAACCAAAAATAACCTTCATCATCCATATAACCTGAATCACCCGTTAGAAACCAATCATTTTTCGTGAAATATGCCGTGTATTTATTTTCTTCGTCATTCCAAATTTTTCGCATCATCGCCGGCCAACCGCGTTTGATAGCAATATTGCCCATATGATTCGGCGGAACCTCTTCTCCGAAGTCATCAACAATTGCAGCTGTAATTCCCGGCAACGGCTTTCCCATAGAACCTGGCTTAATGTTCATACTTGGAAAATTGGAAATCATAATTGCACCTGTTTCCGTCATCCACCACGTATCATGAATCCTCTGCTTCAATACTTTCATGCCCCAGCGAATCACTTCTGGATTTAGTGGCTCACCGACAGTTAAAATGTGTCTTAGCGAATGAAGATTATACTGTTTCGCAAGTTCATCCCCTGCTCCCATTAACATCCGAAATGCCGTTGGTGCACTATACCAAACAGAGATGTCATACGTTTCAATCGCTTCATACCATTTACTTGGATTAAATCGACCCCCGAGGATAACATTTGTCGTCCCTAATAACCATGGAGCAAATACACCATAAGCCGTACCGGTTATCCAGCCTGGATCAGCCGTACACCAATACACATCATTTTCTTTTAAATCAAGTACCCATTTAGCAGTCATGTAAAGCTGAAGCATCGCATGATGAACATGATAAATCCCTTTCGGTTCCCCTATTGATTCAGACGTATAATGTAAAATCATTCCGTCTTCTAAATCGACCCATTCGATCTCGAATTCATCGTCAGCCGTATTTACTCGCTTAGAGTAGTCGAGAATCGGACCTTCTTCGTTAACATTTTCACCGATAACAATAATATGCTCTAAATTTGGCAACGTGTGAACCGGAATACGCGAAAGCAACTGAGGCGTCGTAAAAACTGCCTTCGCTCCACTGTCAAAAAGCCGTTCGCGAACAGCTTCTTCTTGAAACGCTTGAAACATCGGACCGACAATGGCACCGACCTTTAAAATACCGAACAATGAAAAGTAAAGTTCAGGACAACGCGGCATAAATGTAAATACACGATCACCTTTGTTAATCCCAATTTCTTTCAGCACATTGGCGACTTTGTTCGATTGTCGTTTCATCTCTAAGAATGTATAGCTTTCATTCCGGGTAACATCGGAAAAAAGAAGTGCAATCTTGTCTTTTTTATCAGATTCAGCGTGCTTGTCAATAGCTTCATAAGCGATATTCACTTTGTTTGTTTGGTTCCAGCTAAAATAAGCTTGTGCCTCGTCCCATGAAAATGATCGTTTCAACGAAGCATAATCATGCAAATTATAATCCCCTTGTAAAGCGGGAAGCATCTCCACTCGCATGGAATTTCCCCTTTCACCTTTTACTATATAATCAAAGTATACAACTATTAAGCCCATAAACAAAATTTTTACTTTTTAGGGTAACTTGAATAACAAACGGTTTCAACACCATTTCTTATGTATAATAGGACGTATACAAGAATTTTGTTCAAAAAGAGTTGAAGCTTTTACACCCAAGATGTCATTAGGATGACGCATGCTCGGAAAGTTATCCTGTCATTCCTCAAGAGATGACATTTCCATAAGACAAAAACAAAAAAAGCGTATATCGTATAGGTATAGCTTACTAATGTCGATTATGTAACAAGCCACTATTTAAAATAAATCCCTTTGCAATTATACGATGTAGAATAGTTGACCTTCTTTTTGAACACGCATTTTCGGAAAAATTACCAATGACGTTTTTTAAAAAGGTGGTGCCAGATGGAACATAAAAAGACGTATCACTCCATGACACTTGAAACAACCCACGGTGAAGTGATAATCGAAGGTCCAATTTCTTCGAAACAACTAGCTAGTCATGATTTCCATGAAGACCTCATCGCGTTTCGTCCATCCGAACAACAACATAAAGCACTTGTCGAAATTGCGAAACTCCCAGAAGGAAGAATTATCGTAGCCCGCCATGAAAATATGGTTGTTGGCTATGTAACATATGTGTATCCAGATCCGCTAGAACGGTGGTCGGAGGGAAACATGGAAAACTTAATTGAATTAGGAGCCATTGAAATCATCCCAAAATTTCGCCGCTTCGGTGTTGGAAAAAATTTATTACGTGTTTCCATGATGGATGACGCCATGGAAGACTACATTATTATTACAACCGAATATTATTGGCATTGGGATTTAAAAGGTACGAAATTATCTGTCTGGGAATACCGAAAAGTGATGGAAAAAATGATGAATGCAGGCGGTCTCGAATGGTATGCGACCGACGATCCAGAAATTAGCTCACATCCAGCTAACTGTTTAATGGCACGGATTGGAAAACGTGTTGATCAAGAATCCATTGAACAATTTGATCAGCTTCGGTTTAAAAATCGATTTATGTACTAGTTAAAACTCAGAAGCTGGCTACAAGATTGGTTGAAAACTGAAAGCCGAGAGATAAGATATCAGAAGCCAGATCGAAAATGAGAAAAAACAACGTAACTTCGTTTAGAAATAAAGCGTTCCGCTCGTCACATATAATTCCATGAAGGAGGTCTAGTATGCTCGTCGAAGAAATTATGAAAACAGATGTGATAACGTGTCCAGAAGATGAGTCGATTTATTACGCATTACAACTTATGAAAAACCATAAAATTCGGCATTTGCCTATTGTTAATAAAAATGAGGAACTTGTTGGTATGATTGCAGAAAGAAATATTAAAGATGCACTACCTTCCTCTTTTCAAAAACTAACAGATGAAACATTCTTTTCAAAACCTGTTACTCAGTTTATGGTCACAGATCTTATTACAGGTCATCGCTTAGATTTCGTAGAAGATTTAGCAGCAATGCTATATGAACATAAAATTGGCTGTATCCCTATCGTACAACAAAAGCGTGTCATTGGCCTCGTTACTGAAACGGATATGCTCTATACACTCGTTCAACTAACAGGTGCCGATCAACCGAGTTCAGTTGTAGAAGTGAAGGTAGAAAATAAAGCTGGCACTCTTGCAAGCGTTGCTCACCTCATTAGTGAAGAAAACGTTAACATCACAAGCGTTCTCGTTTATCCGAATCATCATTTTAAACGACTCGTGATTCGGGTTCAAACGATGGATCCAACGACAATTATAAAAAAATTAGAAGAAAAAGGCTTTTCCGTTGTATGGCCGTCATTCCCGGGGATAGCCGAATGAAGAAAACAATATTTATTTATTCTGACGACATGCTGGCTTATAAGTTTAGTGATGATCATCCGTTTAATCAACAACGAGTAAAAATGACACTTGATTTACTAAAAGAATGCAAAGTTATTAATAAGCATCAAATTATTGCACCAAAAATCGCAACGGATAACGAAATTGCGTTAGTTCATGATAAAGAATTTATCGATGTTGTCAAACGAGCAGGTGAAGGGAACCTTGACGTGGATACAGCAGAAAGTTTTGGTTTAGGTACCGAAGACACACCGATCTTTCAACATATGCACGAAGCGAGTTCACTTCTCGTCGGAGGAACGCTCCTCGCTGCCGAACAAGTGATGGAAGGTCATGTTCATCATGCGTTAAATCTAGGTGGAGGCTTGCATCACGGGTTTCGAGGTAAAGCATCAGGATTTTGCGTTTACAATGACTGTTCTATCGCAATTAAATGGTTAAGGGAACATTATGATGCACGAGTTCTCTATATTGATACAGATGCACATCACGGTGACGGTGTACAATGGACATTTTACGATGATCCGCATGTTTGTACAATTTCAATACACGAAACAGGTCGCTATTTATTTCCTGGGACAGGTAACTATTCTGAAAGAGGACAAGGGACTGGCTACGGTTCTTCTTTCAATGTTCCTGTCGATGCATTTACTGAAGACGAATCATGGTTGAATATTTATGAAACATTAGTGAGAGAAGTCGCAGAACATTTCCGACCTGATATCATTTTGACGCAAAACGGTGTTGATGCACACTACTATGACCCACTCACTCATTTATCGTTAACGATGAAAAGCTATGATGTCATTCCTAAGCTTGCCCACGAACTCGCACACGAATATTGTGAAGGGCGCTGGATTGCAGTTGGTGGCGGAGGCTATGACATTTGGCGAGTCGTTCCAAGAGCATGGGGGAAAGTATGGCTTAATATGAACGAAATTGAATTGTCTGGTCAACTTCCCGAGAGTTGGCTCGACCGCTGGCAAGCGCTATCTCCTTATGAACTTCCAACAACATGGGAAGACCCGCCGGACTTATATGAACCGATTCCGAGAAAGGCTGAAATTACTGAAAAAAATGCAGCGATGCTCGAAAAAGCGCTATCCATCATTCGCTACGTGTGACAACTTCTCATAGTTTTAACGCCAAAAACCGAAAAGGCTGAGACCAGCTCTCGCCTATTCGGTTTTTATTTCGTCGATTCACGATATTCAATGCGATGCGGTAAGATGACGTTTCGTTCTTCCACTTCTTCTTTATTCATAAACTTCGTTAATAAACGCATTGCAACTGCACCAATATCATACATTGGCAGTACAACAGTCGTTAATGTCGGACGAACCATCGTCGCTAATCTCGTATTATCAAACCCGACAATTTCAATGTCGTCAGGGACAGACAATTTCGCATCTTGAATACCGTGAATGACACCGAGTGCCATTTCATCTGTACCGACGAAAATCGCAGTCGGTTTTTCCGGTAATTGCAAAAATGCTTCAGCTGCTTGCAACCCAGAATCGTACGATAGATCGCCAACAGACACGTACCCGTCTTTTATTCCGACACCTGCTTCTTCCATTGCTTTACGATAACCCGAAAACTTAAGTTGTCCATTAATCGGATCTTCTAATGGACCGATAACAGCAGCGACATGTTTATGCCCCTTTTCAATCAGTGATTGGACGGCTTCAAAGCTGGCCACTTCATAATCGATATTAACCGACGGTGTTCCGCGATCTTCGTCAACTGTTGCTGCTAAAACTACAGGTACAGGCGATTTTTTAAATTCTTCAATAAGTTCATCACTAAGCTTGCCACCCATAAAAATTACTCCGTCTACTTGTTTTCCAAGCATCGTTTCCATAAGACGCATTTCTTTTTCCTTATTTTGATCGGAGTTGCTTAAAATAATATTGTATTCATACATTGTCGCAATATCTTCGATCCCACGTGCAAGTTCAGCAAAAAGAATACTTGCAATATCAGGTATGATCACACCAACTGTCGTCGTCTTTTTGCTCGCTAACCCACGAGCTACAGCGTTCGGTCGATAACCGAGTCGCTCAATTGCTTCAAGCACTTTTTTTCGTGTTGAAGGCTTTACATTTGGGTTTCCATTAACTACACGAGAGACGGTCGCCATCGAAACATTTGCCTCTCTCGCAACATCATAGATTGTCGCACTCACAGTCGTGCTACCTCCTTAGCCAAAACCATCACACATTACTCATGATTTCCTATTCTATTGTCTATCATACTTCACTATGTTTGCAACGGCAAATGTGAACACCAATTTTTAAAAAGACATTTGTTCAATCACGATCATGTCATTTTCCGTTCTTTACATAACATTTAAAATGCGTTCATATCATGTTTTTTTATCCATCGACCCGACAAATGTAGGTATCATGTAAAAGTAAATGATGAAGACCCGATATTTTTCGAGATTGTTAAAAGAAAAATAAATCTTTAACTCAGTAACTAAGAACACGTACATCTACGTAGACCAACCTATAAAAAAGGTGTTCTAAAATTAATAGTTTTATTAAAAACATAGTTGTTGCAATGTTTAGTTTGTCAATGAGCTTTCTTTTATTATTTAGTACGAATTAAGCAAATACAGCAGTCTAGAAGTGGGTGTTAATTTTGCTTGTACCATCGTTACTTTACCTGGCAGAGTCGTAACCGATCTAACTTTTTTCCCGTTCATTAAAGCAGAATTCCAAATTGGGTTGCCCCCAATCAAAATTTTAATATAACAAATCATCGATAGAAATTATCATTCCCAAAGATCTTCCATCTAATTTCTTTCCAATTGGCAGTATGGCTGAATCACCAATATTCAAATTAAGATCTAAAATTACGACCACATCAATTATGAAAGGTCCTTTTAGCAATCTAGAAATCCCTAGACCAGGTGAAGGATCACTCTTCATTCCAACTAGTGGAGTAGAAGTTGGACCATTTAGACAAGGTGAAGATGGACATGTCATCATTAAAGCAGATGAAGTTGGAATGAATGTTAATATTGAGTTGCCTGTTGCTTTTACATGTATATTACACGATGAAGAAAATGCTTTAATCACCACCATAAAGCTACCATTCCGATCGATAACGAAGCACCCATTATTACATTAAATAGAGGCATTCCACTAACCGTGAAGCAAAGTGATTCCTTCGAGGACCATGGTGCAACGGCTAAAGATAACCTCGGAAGTTATGTTTTCGAACGTATCGAAGTTTCATGTAATGTTGATACGAACACAGTCGGAACCTATACAGTGACATATTACGGTCAGCGATAATGTATGAAATGAAACAAGCGTCGTACGGACAGTAAATATCGTTGAACCCTTTGATTCATGGTATACAGGAGAAGGAGCGCTAAGTGATCATCTCGGGGAGATAATGGGGATTTATACCTTGATGTAACAACTGGCGACATCTACAAACGTGATCCGAATACATGGACAAAAATCGACAACTTGAAAGGAAACGACGGCAAACAAAGTTCTTCTATCCACACCGGCCAGGCGCACCAAAAGCAGATACTAGTAATGTAGGCGACTTATATCTTGATACGAAAACCGGGGACGTATTCGAAAAAAACGAAAATGGTGGCAAGGACCACAAGACCGTGAATGCAGGTGGAGGTAACAATACAAGTGGAGATAATAACAGCAAAGCTACAACCGGTGTCAAGTTACCGAAAACCGCGTCAACCCTTCCTACATTGATGCTTATTGGAGCTTTTTGCCACAATGAGAGGAGGCGTATTGTTAAGACAAAAAAACTATCGAATAACCTTAATCGAGTTAATCACGTAAAAAACATACTATAATTATGATTAATGTCCCCTTATGTTCTAACGGGGTTTTTTCTCAAGCCTTCATCGTCTTTTTCAATCGTTTTTATACCGTTTAAAGTAGAAAACCTTCCACCTTATAGGGTAGAAGGTTTTGCAACATCTTTAAATAATCCTGATGCACGTAGCTCATCCATAAATGCTTCAAATTGCGGAATATCCATTTGCTGAGCTGAATCTGAGAGGGCAACAGCGGGATCTGGATGCACTTCAGCCATGACGATATCAGCGCCAATTGCTAATGCTGCTTTTGCTGTCGGGAGTAACAAATCACGTCTACCTGTCGAATGCGTAACATCAACGACAACTGGTAAGTGTGTCTCTTGTTTTAAGATTGGAACGGCCGAAATATCAAGCGTATTTCGAGTTGCTTTTTCGTAAGTTCGAATTCCACGTTCACAAAGCATAATCTGGTCGTTACCATTTGACATAATGTACTCCGCTGCATTAATAAACTCCTCGATCGTAGCTGATAACCCACGTTTAAGTAGAACAGGCTTCTTTACAGCTCCTGCAGCTTTTAGCAATTCAAAATTATGCATGTTGCGCGCTCCGATTTGGATAACATCAATATAATCAAGCGCTTTTTCAATGTCTGTAGGTGTTACAATTTCACTAATAACTGCAAGATCATGCTCATCTGCAACTTGCTTTAAAATTTTTAAGCCTTCTTCGCCAAGACCTTGGAAATCGTACGGAGACGTTCTCGGTTTGTAAGCCCCGCCACGCAAAAATTTAAAGCCTTGTTTCTTCACAGCTTTTGCAACTTCACTTACTTGCTCATAGCTTTCAACTGAACAAGGACCCGCCATAATCCGTTGGACTCCGTCACCTACTGTCTCACCTTTAATGTTAACAATTGTATTTTCTGATTTTCGCTTTCTTGATACGAGCAGTGCTTTTCGATGGTCATCTTCTTGAAGTTCTAAACTCGCTTTAAAAATTTCTTTAAAAATATGCTGTAACGTTGACGTTTCAAATGGACCTGTATTTTTTTCCGCAATCAAATCAAGCATATTTCGCTCACGAACAGGGTCAAAACGATTTACACCTTGCACTTTTTTCACTTGACCAATTTCTTGAACTAACTCGGCCCGCTTATTAATCAACTCTAAAAGTTGAAGATTCACTTCATCAAGCTGTTCCCGCAATTGTTCAACATTCCCCATTACTTTCCACTCCTTTTATGATTTCAGTAACGATTTTTAAGATTAGGACTTATTATAAATGATATCGTTCAGAATGTCACGATCTTTTTCTTTAATGATTAGACGCTTTTAAGCACTAAAGTAAGCATAACATAAAAAGGAGTCGATTTGCAAAAATGCCTTCGACCCCAGCTTTGACTATTCTTCAATTTTCGCAGAAGACGTTGTTGTATTTTCTTCGAGAAAAGGGTTCTTATTCGTTAATGGCCCTGTATTCTCTGATTTCATTTGTTCCGTCATACCTTTCACTTTGCTAGCCACTTGTTGTGATTGTTCTTTCGCTACCGCAATCCATTCACTTCCACGTTCTACGGCTGTATCTTTTAACTCCAACGAACGTTCTTTTAATGCTGATGCTTGTTGATTTAAATCAGTACGCATTTCTTTACCTGATTTCGGCGCTAAAAGTAAAGCAGTCACTGCACCAACAATGCCTCCGACTACTGCACCGAGAAGAAAGTTTTTACTTGAATTGTTACTTTTATCGCTCATCAAAAACCCTCCTTTTTATAATTTATTTGTAAACGTACATTACTATTTGCATTCTAGCATATGTGTGCAATAGAAACGATGAAATTTAATGATTGTCGAACAATTTTCACGAATTTACGTCACAACTGCCCGTCATTCACTCAAGACATAATTGTAAATAACGGAGAATTGACGTTAGAAGCCTAATACCTATCCGATGTGCAAGTTGCTCTTTAAATACTTAAGATATGAGGTTCTAGCAGAGAATACGCCTGCTGTGTAAAATTTTTCAAATATACTCACCATCTTACACGTACTAAAGTAGCGAACCATAGAGATTCCTAAATAACTGTCCGCTGGAAATACACTTAATTGGAAATGGGAGTCGTTCACGTTACTAATCCTTATGTTCTAAATACTCCTCAGTCGCTTTTTGCTTCACTTTCCACTTTTGCCATATTTTCATTAAAGCGCTACTCCACTCAACAACTTTTTCAACTTGATCAGAATATCGTTCAGTTCCTGACACGACTTGGTTTGAAATGTTTTTAAATGATTCGTTTAACGTCCCTAATGAAGTTCCAACCTCTTTAACTTGATCAAAAACAATATCAAGTGCTTGTGATTTTCCTTGAATATCTTCTGTCAATTTATTCGTATTGTTAAGGAGTCGTTCTGTTTCTCTCGTTATTCCAGTCATTTGCTGTTCAAGACTGTCGACTGTTGAAGCGACGTTATCAAGCGTTGTGCGTAACGCTTTCAACGTTTGGACGAGATAGCCAACTAAAACTGCAAAAGCGATTGCTGCGATTAATGCACTAATATAAAGTATCCAAGTCACGTACCAAAACACCTCCTTCTTAGAAATTCATTCCCGTAATTCCTTCAAGTAAACCATACCATTTTTTATAAAAATAGGTAAAATAAAACATAGCATCGTATTCATTATATTTTTCAATAGTATTTTTCACAAGTTTAATGTAAACTATTCGACAATTGGTAAAAGGAGGATATGACTATGAGAGACCCCAGAATCAACCAGTTAGCTGAAAATTTAATTAGCTATTCACTAAACTTGCAAAAAGGGGAAAAAGTATTAATTGAAAACTTTGGCTTTGAAAGAGAACTTGTCCTAGCATTAGTAGAAAAAGCGTATGAACGAGGTGGTCTTCCATTCGTCTCCATTAAAGATTATCGCGTTAATCGTGCACTGCTAACAAAAGGCACTCACGAGCAATTTGACATGCAAGCTAAATTTGAATCTCATGTTATGAAAGAAATGGATGCGTACATCGGCTTGCGATCTGGAAGCAATATTTCAGAGCTGTCTGACGTCCCTCATGATAAACAAACGATGTATGAAAAAACAGTCGGAAACAAAGTACATCGTGACATTCGCGTGCCAAAAACAAAGTGGTGTGTGCTTCGTTATCCAACACCTTCAATGGCCCAATTAGCAAACATGAGCACGGAAGCATTTGAAAACTTTTATTTCGACGTATGTAACTTAGATTATCAGCACATGAGCAAAGCGATGGAACCGCTCGTTGAATGGATGAATCGTACAGATGTCGTTGAAATTAAAGGTCCAGGAACTGATTTGCACTTTTCGATTAAAAACATTCCAGCGATTAAATGTGACGGACGGCTAAACATTCCAGACGGAGAAGTGTATACAGCACCAGTAAGGGAGTCCGTTAATGGTGTAATTTCATTTAACACACCTTCTCCATATCAAAGCTTTACGTTCGAGCACGTTGAATTTACGTTTAAAGATGGAAAAATTATTGATGCAAATGCAAACGACACTGAACGAATAAACCGCATCTTGGATATAGACGAAGGCGCTCGTTATATCGGTGAGTTTGCGATTGGGTTTAATCCACATATTTTAAAACCAATGAACGATATTTTATTCGATGAGAAAATTGCTGGGAGCTTCCATTTTACACCTGGCCAGTGCTATGAGAATGCTTATAACGGAAACCATTCAGCGATTCATTGGGATCTCGTCAATATCCAGCGTCCTGAATACGGTGGAGGCGAGATTTACTTCGATGGAATGTTAATTCGCAAAGACGGGCTATTCGTTCCTGAGGCACTCCAGCCGTTGAATCCCGAAAGCCTAAAATAATTGTTTCACGGTTGGCAACAAATCGAGCTCGACAATTGTTGTCGAGCTTTTTTACATTCTACTTTTTTCATATGCTTCCTGGTACTTTTGAATATCACCTGCACCCATGAAAATGAGTACAGCCTCATCATGCTTACCCAACATATGAACCGTATCTTCATCGATTAAAACACAATTTTCAATTTTACTGCATAAATCTTCAACTGTCAAATTGCCTTGTTCTTCTCGTGCTGAACCGAAAATATCCAATAAATAAACAGTATCCGCTTCAGCTAAACTCTCTGCAAATTCATTTAAAAACGTTTTTGTTCGCGAGTACGTATGTGGCTGAAAAATTGCTACAACTTCACGATTAGGATACTTTTGTCTTGCAGACTCAATCGTTGCTGTAACTTCCGTCGGATGATGAGCATAATCGTCTATCAAAATTTGATTATTGAATTTCTTTTCATTAAAACGCCTCTTCACTCCAGTATAATCGTGCAGATGAGCTTGAATCGTTTCAATCGAAATATTTTCATAATGACAAATGGCAATAACTGCAAGTGCATTTTGTACATTATGACTTCCATGCATTGGAATAAAAAACGAACCATAAAACGTATTTCTTACAGATACGTCAAACGTTGTCCCTTCAGAAGTTACGGTAATGTTACTAGCTTGAAAATCATTTTCTTCATCAAATCCATAGAAAACGACAGGAACGTTCGCTTGAATTTTTTGTAAATATGGGTCGTCCCCATATGCGATTATCGCTTTTTTTACTTGCTTTGCCATTTGTTGAAATGCATCGAATACGTCATCAACATTTTTAAAATAATCGGGATGATCGAAGTCAATGTTGGTCATCACTGCATAATCAGGATAATAAGCGAGAAAATGGCGCCGATATTCACACGCTTCAAAAACGAAATATTCACTATTTTCTTTTCCACATCCCGTGCCATCACCGATAAGAAATGATGTCGGTTTCGCATGTGACAATACGTGAGTCAATAAACCCGTCGTTGATGTTTTTCCGTGACTACCTGTAACAGCAATACTCGTAAATTTTCGGGAAAAATCACCAAGAAATTCATGATAGCGATAAACTGGTAAATTTTTTTCTTTCGCTTCTGCAATTTCTATGTGATCTTCTTTAAACGCATTCCCAGCAATAACAGTTAATCCATTCGTAATGTTCTCTTTATTGAATGGAAGAATTGGGATATTTTTGTCTTCTAATGCTTTTTGTGTAAAAAAATATTTATTAATATCAGACCCTTGAACCCGTTCGTTCATATCATGTAGAATTTGCGCAAGTGCACTCATTCCTGTGCCTTTTATTCCAACAAAATGGAATGTTGTCATAATGAACCTCCACAATCAATTGTGTTACATGTCTCCGCTGCCATATATATGTGGTTATTATATGGTTACTTACTTAAAATTGCTAATGTCTATGTTTTGACTTGTCAACCGTCCGTCTAACCCTTCAGACAACAGACGCTAAAAACCTAATAAGTCTCGCTAGTCATCAGCGGATTACCGCTGATGGTAATCTCGTTTCATCGACGAGGACCATTATAGCAAAAAAATGGCTAATCGGCTAATGCGATGGTTTATCATATTCAACTTTTTCTAATCTTGGATTCGGTCGGTATCTTCTTCCTGCTTTCGCTTCTGGTTTACCGTTTAGTAATACATTATCCCCAGTAAACCCAATATGTATATTTAAAAGACTACTTCCAACACCATACATATCAACCGGTACGTTCTGTTGCTCAAATTCTAAAATTCTCTCTTTCGTAAAGCCGCCACTAGCGACGATTTTCACATGGTTAAAGCCTTCGTTATCAAGAGCTTTGCGTAACGCAAATATGAGTTGTGGATTTACTCCTCGAGGATCAAAATCGCCTAATACATGTTGGTTTCGGAAAAAGTATTGATCAACCATTGTTCGAGATGTATCTAATCGAACGGCATTTAGTTTATCTTTAAATTCACGAGCGACACGTAAGGAGTCTGTAATCACATCATTGTTATAATCAACAAGTGCCATTATCTCATCTTCAGGAAACGTTTCATAATATGCTTTTGTCGCAGCAACGACATCCCCATTAAATAGTTGAATGAGTGCATGAGGCATCGTGCCCATCCCTTTCTTCCCCCACCATTCGCTCATCGCATGTGTCGCTTGGGCCGTTGATCCGCCAATGTAAGCAGAATAACCGTCACCCGCTTGCTGGCTGAAATGATCATCTCGATCACCCATAAATATAATCGGTTTCTGCTTACCAGAGTAAGAAGCAGCTTTAACAACATTATACACATTCGTCGCTACCGAAGTTCGTCTTGCCAAAATCCCATCGATCATACCTTCAAGAAAACCAAAGCTTTGATAAGGACCTGTAATCGTGAGAACCGATTCAAACGCAGAAATTTTATCCCCATCTTTTAATGACATAATTTCTAATTCTTCAGGGTTTTTGGCAAACGTATGGACGAGCGCAATGGCTTCGTCTGTTCCACATAAAACAGCATCATCCGTTTTTTGAAAAAATTGCATCGTTACGACTGCATCTGATTTATAACGTTTCGCAATTTCACTCGTTTTTAAAAAATAAACGGCTGAAAACCAGCCTTCTCGAACACGTTCATCAAACTTAAACGTTTTATTTGTTAAACGTTTAAGTTTCCCTTGAAGTTTCAACTCAATTTCTTTCATGCTTACAAGTTCTCCTTATTCGATTTTACTGCCATGTCGCATTTCCATTTTCTTAAGATTAATTTTCCAATTATGCTTATTTATTTTCTTCTCTATCATAGTAAACGACGAATCAGAAGACAAGGTCTTTTTCATATGCATCCTCACCAAACTTTTTTATTTGCGTGTTCAAAATGAGGAAGCAAAGAAAAGCAAGGTCGATTCAATCGAAGCAATTCTTCGTCGTGAAATTATAGAGAAGCTTATTCAAAGGAGCTATCTTCTTGCTACTACGACACTAGCAAAACTACTCCATAATTAAACTTCAGTGTTACTTTGCGATTCATGTGCTTCTAAAAGCACAGTGTGAAAAATTTGTGAACTTTCGCCGGACGTATTGACTTCTACGATTTTGGTAGACCACCTAACACCTCATGTTCAAGACAAACATGTTCAATAAGGCTTATTTAAGTCTTGTGATAGAGCATAACTAATCCATGCATACTCTGAATGGATTGTGAATGCTTGACACGTACTCACATCTTGTTGAGTCCCGAGACTTTTTGTACAGCCTCATTGAATTCCTGTTTCGTCATTAGCAGCTTCCGAGGCTTACTCCCATTTGCTTTTGACACAAGACCATGATCCTCCATCATGTCGATTAACCTAGCGGCACGGTTATACCCGATTCGGAATCGGCGTTGCAAGCTTGAGGATGATGCAGCACCTTGCTCAAAAATAAACTCGCACGCTTCATAAAAAAGCTCATCTTCAAATTGTTCAATCGTTTGCGATGATAAATCTTCTGCCTCGATTAAATAGTTTGGTTTCCGCTGTCTTTTAATATAATCTGTAATCCGCTCAATTTCACCATCGGAAACGAAATTTCCTTGTAAACGAACAGGCTTTGATGCTCCGTTTTCAAGAAAAAGCATATCTCCTTTTCCGAGTAGTTTTTCCGCACCACCTGAATCAAGAATCGTGCGTGAATCGACTTGGGACGAAACAGAAAATGCAATTCTCGTAGGGATATTCGCTTTAATTAAGCCGGTTATTACATCGACTGACGGGCGTTGTGTCGCAACTAAAAGGTGAATCCCACACGCTCTCGCTTTTTGAGCAATTCGGCAAATCGCATCTTCTACTTCTTGTGGCGATACCATCATTAAGTCCGCGAGCTCATCAATAATAACGACGATATACGGCATTGTATCTGATACATTTTCATTGTACCGCTCGATATCACGTACTTTCGTGTTCGCAAATCTTTTATATCGTTCTTCCATTTCATCGACTGCCCATTTTAACGCTGCAGTTGCTTCTTTGACATCTGTAATTACTGGTGTAACAAGATGTGGCAAATCGTTATATGGCGCTAATTCAACAACTTTCGGATCAATGAGCATCAGCTTAACATCATCCGGATTCGCTTTATATAAAATGCTTGTTAAAATCGAGTTAATACAAACACTTTTTCCTGAACCCGTTGCTCCTGCGATTAAACCGTGTGGCATCTTTTTTAAATCGGTCACAACAGGTTTTCCGGTAATATCTACACCAAGAGCTGCCGATAACGGTGAATGCGCCTCCTGAAATGACGAGCTTTCTAGTATATCTCGTAACGCGACTGGTTGACTCATTCTATTAGGCACTTCAATTCCAATCGCATTTTTCCCTGGAATTGGGGCTTCAATACGAATTTCTTTTGCGGATAAATTTAGCTTAATATCATCTGTTAAATTTGTAATTTTACTCACTTTCACGCCTGGCTTTGGCTGGACTTCAAACCGTGTAACAGTAGGTCCTTTAACGACATTGGTTACTAAAGCACGAACATTAAAGTTTTTCAATGTTTCATTTAATAAATTCTTTTGCTCTTGTAACCATTCATCACTTTCTGTTTGTTTTTTTAATGGTTTATCTAGCAAAGAAAGTTTCGGATAATAATATGTACGCTGGCGTTCGGCAGTAAAGGGCATGACGTTGTTTTGTTTTATTTCAGGGGTTTGTTTATGAACATGACTATTTTCTGTTAAAGGGTCTGTCATTTGGACATCAGATTTTTCAATCTGCTCACTCGATTCAATGACTGTTTGTCTCGATCGCTCACGTTCTTCATTCTTTTGTTGAACAGTTGATTCGATTAGCGATTCACTCTCTATTTCATGATCCATTTGTTGTTCATCTAACGCTTGCTCAACTACAGCTGGAATTGATGTTAGAGGTTCTTCAGTAGGCTTCTCATCACAATCTCGTACAGCCTCTATTGAAGCTGCATTCTCTGTTTCGGAACTACCATCGTTTTGATACCGTTCACTGGATTTATCTGTTCGTGTGCGAAAACCATATACAGGGGATGGGACATCAGATGCTTTAAAGTTCACGCCAGTAAACTTCTCTCGTTCAGATCGGGCTTGCCGTTCTTGCTTCTCTGAATGACGCCTACTTGTACGTTCAACTGAACCAGGCTGTTCGTCGTCTGGGATCAGTGGAAAACGAAAGTTACCTGTTTTCGGGTATTGATGAATCACTCGAGCATTTTCTTCATGTTCAGAACTAGGAAAGCGACCTGGACGTAAGCTTGTGTACTCATCTTTCACTTCTTCATGGATGTCTTCATTAAATATCCGATTGAACAAACGTTTTAACCAATTTTCCATTGTATACACCCCCACATATAGCAAAAAATGAATTCAAAAAGTTCGGAGGCTCATTGACTGAATTAATATAGAATTTTGACGAAAGTTGTGTCCGCTTTTTGAACTTGTTCCAATCCGTTTCTTATTTTTCCAAATCGTCACGCTCAGGACGATTTTTTGCTAAAATAAAAATGGGTTCAAGCTTGCCGTCATCGTATAAAAAAGGCAGTGCTGTAATCGGAACTCGACCATTTGCAAAAAAAGACATTGTCATTTGGCCAAGAACATCATAACCCGTATTATTTACAATATCGGCAAAAATGAGAACATCTTGATGCGGTACAGCCACTGCTAACGTTCCTTTCGTTTGAGACGCCATTTTTTCAAGCAACGATTGATTTAAAATTCTGCTCGCATCGTATCCATCATTCGTATTAATGAAATAAAATGTGTTATCCGCGACGACATCTTCTTTCATTTCTTCTGTTAATGAACGTAAATTAAAACGTGCTGCTTCTTTAACGACTTGTTCATCCCAATCTTCTTCTCGTAACAAGCTAGTATCAATTAATCGATACGACTTGCCTAAATCTAAAGCATAAAAGATCCTCGTCTCGGCTGTATGCTCATCGAAAATTAATTTCTTGCCTGATTTCGCTTCAGTCGGAAATGAAGTCGAGCGGATGACAGGGTAAATATTTGCCTCTTTCCCTCTCAGTCGTTGTTCTCCTAGCATAGCATTCATTGCTTCTTCGATATATTCAATAAGCTCCGTAAAATACGTAGCTTTATTTGCTTCCCATTTTTGAATTAAACCGTTTAAATGTAGTGTCATTCCAACTTTTGATTCTTTTTCTTCGATTCGTAATGACTCTTCTTTATAATTATATATAAATTGCCACTCTGGACGATTTAAACTTTCTTCAATTTTTCTTTTCATGTCAACTGGTTTCACGATTTTCCACCTCGTATCGTTTCTACACCGAAAGAAATACCTCCATTTTAATAAATGGAGGTAGATTATACTACTTATTTTACTATCATCAAGACAACAATTCCACTAATTGCCGATTGAACGAACGAAAACGTTTGTATACTACTTTTTCATACATTTGTTTTTTGATGTTTTTTCAGTTCGCTTTTTACAAACTGTATAAATTCAGTTGCTTTTTCTTTCGGTGCTTTCGTCACTATACTCACCCCAATGAAGAGAGCAATCGAAAGCAAGAGGCCCCATACACCTGAACCGTATCCGAGCGGTTTAAACTTTGTCAACTCTAAGACAGAAACAAGTGTTCCACTAATGACAACACTAGCAATCACACCAGCTGCTGTGCCCCGTTTCCAGAAGAACACACCAAAATACGCTGGAACGATGACAAGTAGTCCTGCAGAAGCTGAGACAGATAAAACAGCGATCAGATCAAGTTGCAACTGAGCAAATAAGTAGGCGAGGACTGCGATAACTGGAATGACAATTTTACCGACGAGCAACTGGCGTTGTTCACTCGGGTTTCTTTTCGCATTTCCATACACATCACGAGCTACGATTGACGACAACGTTAAAATGATCGAGTCAATCGTCGAAATTGCCGCCGCCATAATTCCAATCATTACGATAACTCCTAAAATTGGCGGAACTAAATCAGATGACAGCAACGTCGGGGTTGCCAAGTCAGCGTTATCCAAGCCTGGAAATTGTATGAGCGCAGCAAATCCCCACAAAATTGATACTAGCGTATAAATAAAACCAAAAACGAGAAAACCTATTAGCATTCTTCGTAAACTTGTAAATGAAGACGGCATGTATAATCGTTGACTTACTTGTGGGTTCGAAATACTAAAAAAGATCCACGGTAACGTTAAGCTTAAAAAAGCAGGAAAACTAAAAAAACCATTTCCTGGTACAGATAATGAACCTGGATGTTCTGTTGCCAATGTTTCGAAAAAGCTTCCAAAGCCACCTAATCGACTAACAACAATTAAAACGACAAGCGTTGCTGTAACAATCATAACTAACGCTTGGAATGCATCCGTCCACATGACAGAGCGAATTCCTGCAATAATTGTAAAAACAATCGCTAAAACCGTTGCAATCGTTACCCCTGTCGTGAATGTAATTGCGTTGTTAGACATGCTCGATAGTAAATAACCGACTCCTGTTAATTGAACAGCACTATAAGGGATAAGAAAAAGACAACTTGCTAATGCTGTAACAACAGCAACCGTTTTACTTTCATACCGATCACCTAACATTTCAGTCGGAGTCACATAACCGTATTTTTTTCCTGCAACCCAATATCGTGGTCCGAAAAAGGCAATTAAACTAACTCCTGCAAAATAGATAAGCTCAAAACCTAATGCACCAACCCCACCAGCATATGTTAATCCCGCCAAACCGACGAGCATAAACGCACTAAAGGTTGTTGCGCTATAACTTAAAGCTGATACGAACCCGCCCATTTTTCGATTTCCAAGAAAATAGTCGGTCATATCTTTGGCTTTACCTGTGCGTGAATAATAAGCAAGAATTAAAGATGAAATAACGTATATAACTACCCCTATCCAAACCATTGTTGCATTCAATTTTAATCACTCCACTTTCTCGTAATTAGTACGTTAACTGCAATAATTACTATTGCAAATACAGACCAATATAAAAAACTGCCATACCACTCATCGACATTTCGAAGCAATGTATATGGCACAATGTAAGCCAGCAACATGGCTATTGTTAAGAAAAGTGCCCAGCCAATCTCTTTTTTCTCCACATCGTCACCTCATTTTTTTCAAACTTCAATACTAGTATACTATTGTGTAAAGACACATGTAAATAATTATGTTTTTACATTAATATTATTGAGTTCATGCAAAGGAACCGCCGTCTAAGACTAACGTTTTATGAAAAATACCAGTACAATCATAGCCTTTGGGCTTAATTTCAATGTAGTGGATTGAACGGTTTATCCTATTTCCTGATACTTATTCAGAAACCAGTTTATATTCGGCACAATTTGCACATCTATACTTTCAGGACGTAGGCAATTTCAACGGAAAAATACGAACGAAATTTCTCTTGATTGGGAGGATTTCAAACATGCGACAAATAATGTGTGTTGTCCACATTAAAAATTTTCAAACATCCTCTTGAAGATAGTCTCGCGTTCATTGTGTTTTTTATACAACCGTTTTATACTAATGCATAGATCATCTTATAAAGGAGATAGAATAGAATGGAATTAGTCGTGTATTTAGCTGGTCAAATTCATGACAATGACTGGAGAGATGAAATTCGTAATAGATCAAGAGATTTAAATTTACCGATTACATTTGTCGGCCCGATGGAAAATCATGACCGCTCTGATCAAATTGGAGAAGAAATCTATGGTGAGCAACTGAATAAAATTTTAGTTGATGACGCTGCTTCGGATTTCAACAATTTACGAACAGAAGTATTACTTGAAAAATCCGACATCGTCATCGCATGCTTCGGAGAAAAATATAAACAATGGAATACAGCGATGGATGCATCAACAGCAATTTCAAAAAATAAACCGCTCATTGTTATTCGCCCTGAATCACTCGTTCATCCATTAAAAGAAATTGACAACAAAGCAAACGTCGTTTGTGAAACACCAGAACAAGCAGTGAAAGCCTTGTCCTACATTTTTGAAACAGAATAAATAGTAAAAAACGCTTCTGAAAATGGTTCAGAGGCGTTTTTTATAATAAAAATATTGGCCGAATAAAATATTTAACAACTGTTCATAAATGGATTGACGAGTAACGAAACCGTTTGTTAACAGTCCGATCGCACCTTCACTTTGATTCTCAAGTTGCGTTTGTGCTTTTATAACCTCGCCAAGCTCTTTACCACATTCAAGTTCATGCAGAAACGTTTCTGGCAACATGAAGTGCCCACCACTACTCACACATTCATAACCTTTCCGATCGATAAGTGCACCCCAATTACAAACGAACCACACCGTTCCGATTTTCGATATTCCGCCTTCTAAACCGATCCCAACATCACTATTCGTAGCCATTAAAACTTCGCGGGCACGGTTTACTGCTCCTTGTATCGTTTCGGAATCCGATTGAGGCTGATTTGATACATGAGTAGGTACAGAACGAGCGATTACAGTAAAACCAATCGACGTTGAGAGTTTTTCCAACGCATGAACTTTTGCTCGATTTGTCGAACCGATTGCAACTTTCATAGCGTTCCCATCCTTTAGCTTTGGCGAATTGTATCAACCATTGATTGATCCGTTTGTTGAACAAGTTTCACTAATAATTCTTTTGCCGCCGCATAATCATCAACGTGTACAATCGAAGACGATGTATGTATGTAACGAGAGCAAATCCCAATAACAGCTGACGGAATTCCTTCTAGTGACGTATGAACTCGACCAGCATCAGTTCCGCCAGAAGAAACGAAATATTGATACGGGATATTGTTCGTTTCAGCAATATCTAAAACGAACTCACGCATGCCACGATGGGTTACCATCGAACCGTCATAAATCCGCAGTAACGCTCCTTCTCCTAACTTTCCGAACGCTTGTTTTTCACCCGACATATCGTTTGCAGGACTGGCATCAAGCGCGTAAAAGATATCCGGCTTAATGAGATTTGCAGCTGTTGCTGCTCCGCGCAAGCCAACTTCTTCTTGAACGGTCGCACCCGAATATAATTCATTTGGTAGCTTTTCATCTTTTAGCTCTTTTAATAATTCAATCGCTAAACCACAACCATACCGATTATCCCATGCTTTAGCGAGAATTTTTTTCACATTCGCCATCGGAGTAAATGGGCATACTGGTGTAATCGGTTGTCCGGGACGAATGCCAATTTTTATCGCATCATCTTTATCATCTGCACCGATATCGATAAGCATATTTGTAATTTTCATCGGTTTTTTTCGTTGATTTTCGTCTAACAAATGAGGTGGTATCGAAGCAATTACGCCGGGGACAACACCTTTTTCCGTTTCAACTTCGACCCGTTGAGAGAGCAAAACTTGACTCCACCATCCGCCGAGCGTTTGAAAGCGAATAAGTCCTTCTTTCGTAATGCTCGTCACCATAAACCCAACTTCATCCATATGCCCTGCAACCATTACTCGTGGTCCGTCACCTTTTTTCACACCGAAAATACTTCCGAGCCGATCGCGAACAATCTCGTCAGCATATTTTTCAAGTTCAGTTTGCATGTATTTACGTACATTATGCTCAAAACCAGATGGTCCGCGAAGCTCCGTTAAGATTTTAAACATGTTAACTGTTTCGGTATTCATAATGATCCCCTCTCATTACGTTTTTGCTAACCTAATCATAACGAAGTTACTCTTAATGTTCCACATTCTCATCGTCAAATGTTGTTCCAATATCACTGTTTCTAGTATAATACATAGTAATAAACGATACGCTAAGTTGTCGTTTAAAATGAAAGGGGTTTACAATGAGAATTAATAAATACGTTACGGGTGCCATCGTTGGGCTAGCCGCTGGCTTTATCGTTGCAAATCAAATAAACAAAAGAGAAATTACACCTGAAAAAGCTTTACATAACGTCAAACATGCATTAAAAGATAAACTCGCTATCGAAGGTTCATGGATTCAAATGTTTCCTGAAAAAATGGAGAAAAACGACCTGCTTGAATATACGGTTTATCGTGGAGGAGTCACTTCAAACGAACATAATCGCATCCAACATTATGACTTTACTGTTGATGCGGAAACAGGAGCCATTATTGAATTAAAATAATTGATGCCACCCATCACATGATGAGGTGGCCATTTCTATTACATTTTGAGGGTACGTATTCAAAATGAAGGACAATCGTAAACTTTTTTCCTTTTTAGTGTAAATGTGGTTTTTCTTTTTGCTCATCTTCTTATTGATCTAGCTCAGAAACGATTCGTTCCCAAAATAATCGGTCCTCTTTCGCCGGATCATGTTTTACTGTCGATTCAAGATTAAAATGCATAGTTGCTCTTGAATTTAGCTCATATTCAGGCCAATCCGGCAATTGCGGGATTGACGGGTTTCCATTTTTTACAAATGCAATCCAAGCATGGTGCATTTGCTCAGCAATCTTAAATCGTTCTGGGACGTCGCCAGTAAATGCTGTCGTTCTTTTATTTTTAACGGTGTTCCAAACGAATGGTAGTTCAAGAGCATGACACGATTTCAGACCACCTCCAAAAGCTGTACTTTTATAGTCAAAGCGATACATCCAAACCTTTTCACCTCGTTTAATTCTCATTTCACTTAACGCGATCGCAGGATATGTAAACATTTGCCATGTCATGAGTTTTTCAAATAATTCTTTTGTAAGTCGTTCACCTCTCAACAGCTCGGACATATGCGACCAACTTTTTCCAAATGCGGCTTTGAAACGTTTTTTTATTCCTTCTTCATCAAGCTTACTCCACGTTGGATCTACAAACGTAAATAAGCGATATTCATGTTCTGTCGTCCCAATTAATATCGGAATATTTTTCGCACTTCCTAGCGCAAGCGCTTGTAGAGGATGGGTATGAATGACTGACTCGTCTACGACTGGCACTAACGTCATCGGTGGAACAGTCTCAGATACTTTTACAAGTTCTTCCGCAGGCACGTCAAACAGTTTTTCAAGCTCATCATGTTGAATACCAAGTTCTGAAAGAATTTGAGTTGCTATATTAGTTCCGATCTTTGATGGTAACACATTACTCGCTGCCCCGCTTTGCAAGATCGCTTTATGAAAGAGTCCTTCTGCTTCCTTCGTTGCTAGCAATGTACCAACACTCATAGCCCCCGCTGATTCTCCAAATAGAGTAACGTTATTCGGATCACCTCCGAACGCTTCAATATTTTCTTGAACCCATTTTAATGCTGCTATTTGATCGAGAATGCCACAGTTTCCAGAACCTGCAAATGATTGACCCCCAATTTCTTCTAAGTGAAGAAAACCGAATGCCCCGAGGCGATAATTAAGCGTGACAACAACGACATCTCCCGTTCGTGCAAACGACGTACCATCATACGCTTCACTTGAGCCCGATCCGTACATAAATGCGCCACCATGAATCCAGACCATAACGGGACGGCGCTGATCATCTGCTCCAGGAGACCATATGTTTAAATATAAACAATCTTCGTTTGAACCTTCGGGAGAGTCCCCTAAAAAACGCATCATCTCACTTTTCGGTTGCATCGCTGAAGGTCCAAACTCTGTTGCATCCCTTATTCCATTCCAATCATCAGGTCGTTCCGGTCGGCGAAAACGCAAACGACCGACAGGCGGCTTTGCGTATGGAATTCCTTTCCATACAAACACATCTTCACTTTTCTTACCTTGCACTTGTCCATATTGTGTCTTCACGATTAATTTAGACAACACACTTAACCCCTTTCCACTTAAAGTTATATTTATTATCGCATAATTCGGAAAATAATGCTTTTATTTTATTTAATGCAATACTTTTTTTAATCAAATGTTCACCTAAGAGGGAAATACAAGAAAATAAAACAGTTCGAAGTATAAATGAATCTGAAAGTCAATCGTTTTTTGGAAGAAAATCAATCCATTGAAAAGTGATTGTTATTAAATTCTCAACAAGCATATTTAATTCAGGCGTCATGATTGTATACAAAATAAAAACTTCTCATGTTTAAAATATAAAACGTCCTTTCGAGAATGCGTCGAAAGGACGTTTTAAATTCAATTATTGAAACGTTTCTGTCTGACCGTGGTAAAGTCTATTTGCAATTTTAAACTTTGATACTGAATATTGACGTGGCTCCCAAACGAGCACGATGAGTAATACATAAACAATCGGTAGTACGATTAGCAACGTAATGATAAGTCCCATTTGAAGTTTTGCACCAGTAACATTGTCATAAGACTCTTTATACGTTACGACCTCATCAACCGTAGCAAGTTGACCTTCATGTAGCACTTCACCATTTTCTGGGTCAAAGAAGACGACTTCTTTACGAACCGTTGGGAAAATGCTGTCGCGTACTGTCGTATATTCAGCTAACGCCATTTGAACCGTGTTCGTATTCAATTCTGGTTCATTAACAGATACTTCTTGAACATCAGTAAGCTTTAACGAACCCGCTTTATAATTACTGAACTCTTCTTTTTTCTCGGCTTCAATTGCATTTAGCATATCTGCCGAAGCTTCAGCAGCTGAAACAACTCCAGCCATACTAGAGATTAATAACACTAACGTTATAATGGCGATAAATTTCTTTTTCAACATCGTTCCTCCTCATCCATAAACATAAAAAATCTAACACACTATAATTCTATCATAACATAAAATAATTCATTCGTTTACTGAACTTTTAGGTAAAAATGTGAACTTTATTAATTCTATTGAAATCTAGCTTCGCACCGATAAATTCGATTACCTTTACGCGAAAACTTTTCCTCGTATTCAGTCATTATATTTTTGCCATCATCATCTGCATGTAGATGAAGACTAATATTTTTTAACCGCATGCCGTATGCAGAAAAGCTTTCCAACGAGTATTCGAATAATTTACGATTATCTGTTTTAAAATGGATTTCTCCATCTTTAACTAATATCGCTTCATATAACTTTAGATATTTTTCATACGTCAATCTTCTTTTTTCATGTCGGTTTTTCGGCCATGGATCAGAAAAGTTCAAATAAATTCGATTCACTTCTTGCTTTGAAAAATACGCTAGTAAGTAATCCGCATTTGCATTTAAAAGCTTTACATTAGTAAGATGTTGTTCAGAGAGAATTTTATCAAGAGCAGATACGAGCACGCGATCCTGTTTTTCCAATCCAATAAAATTGATGTTTGGATTTTGTTTTGCCATTTCGGTAATGAATTGACCTTTTCCTGTACCGATTTCAATATGAATCGGATTTTTATTAGGAAAACACGATGCCCAATTTCCTTTTTTCGCTTCAGGCTCTTCAATTACAATTGTCGCATGTTCTTTCAGCTTATCTTGAGCCCACGGTTTGTAACGTAATCTCATTTAGTCACTTCCTTACATCTACAAGAAAGAATTCTACCATGAAAAATAAAGAACGTACAGAGCGAAGTATTTAAAGAGGTGATTTGCTTTGATCGTCATCGAATATGACAATTATTATGAATTAATTACACAACACGACCATGCACTATTAGCTGGTGAAATGGCCATGCATTCAGGAAAACCACCTTTTCAACATTCTAGCTTGCGTACGATACTAACAGTAGCGCTTCATGATTCAAGTTGGAGACAAAGCGACAACCAATTTCAAAAGGTTCCGTATCATTTTACCGATTATCCAATGAATGAAAAACTTAAGCTTTATAAAACTGGAATTGACGAACTTGAACAGATCGATGAATTCGTTGCTTTATTAACATCAGTCCATTACACAGCCTTCTTTCATCCTAATGGACCTGAGGAAACGCAAAAATTTTTAAACGATGAAAAACAACGACAACGAAGATTGAAAGCGTTATATCCGAACGAGAATATCGAGCTTGTACATGAACAGTTAAAAATGTGGGACAACTTTTCTTTATATGTTTGTCTAAACAAGCCAGGTGTTCAAAAAAAAGACGAGCATTTATGGTTTAAAAATGGAATTCGAGCTGTCACCGCTACTGGTGAACCGATAACCGTTCAAGGCGAATGGCTCGATAAATCAACAGTCGGATTTGATCCATTTCCTTTTATGAAAGCTTGGAAAACAACTTATCCTTTTATCGTATATGATAAAAAGTCTCGTTCTCTTGAGCGACGAAAAAGAACCATTACATTTGTCGAAATTTAATCGCTTTTATTTATTTCCCAGGAAATTGTCGAATCATCAATTCTTTCGTAATACACCGTTCGCGTATTGTGTAACAATGTGCGAGCGGCTTTAATTTGTAACGACTTCATCGGTGTTGGGTTTATCTTATGTTGATGAAACCATTGATGTAAATGACGTTTATCAATGCATTCAATCTGCCAATCATGAAAATGATCAACATACCCATTGTGTGCAATGATCATTTGTTTAATAGGCATAAGATTTTTTACTATGCGTGAAACGATATGATATGTCCGTTGCACTGAAATCTTCGGGTTAATGACTTTAATTCTTTGTTCACCTCGCCACACATTCCAGAACCTCTCACTGTTCGCTTGATAGATGTCGTCTTTTTCACCTTTTAAAAATGCAAGACAATAGACTTCTAAAGGGGTAATGAGGACAGCTTCAAGCTCAATTGGTGCTTGCTCAATTTGAAATACTGGATCGTACATAAGTAAATATGTGTCTGGCAAATCTTGTAGCAATTGTCGTAACAATCGATCAGTTTCATATTGTGGAGAGAGTTGTGACTTTTCCGTTGGTGTCGCACTCGCCCAGCGAAGCTGATTCAGAAACATATTATCTAAAAAGTCAGCTTTCACTCTTTGAATACGCGTTCTCTCTGTATTATCGTTAATTCCGTTATCTTCCTTTTTCTCTTGCCACCTTTGCTGTTTTAACCTAACAAACTGATTACTATATTTCGTTAATTCTTGTTCATAACGAGAAACATAATCTTGTAGCTTAATTAATTGAGCCATTCAAACCACCCTCTATACTTTAACCAAAAAGTGCAATGATAACTGGTGCCAAAAATGAGGCGATAACCGCACACATCGTCATGGACACAGAACTTATCGCTGCCGCTTCTTCACCAAATTCAAGTGACTTTGACGTTCCTAGTACATGGGCAGCACTACCATATCCGATTCCAACTTCTAAAGGACTGTCAATGCGAAACCATTTTAAAAGATATGGCCCAATGACGACACAACTAATCCCTGCGACCATAACGAACACCGCCGCGAGTGGAGGAAACCCACCAATTTCCTCAGCTATTTCCATCGCTACCGGTGTTGTCACTGATTTTGGTAGTAACGAATAAGTTAATTCGTTATCTATTTTCAAAGCCTTCGAAAGTAAACGACCACTTTCAATTCCAAGCCATGTCCCGACAATGACTCCAGATATAATAGGAACGAAATACGTTTTAATCACATGCCATTGCTTATAAAGTGGATAACCTAATGCAACTATCGCTGTCCCTAACAACTCTGTAATGAGTGACACGTCTTTCATATATTGTTCGTAAGAGTATTGAAATAAAAGTAGTACCGTCACGATAACAACCGTTGACGTTAATACAGGAACGAAAAATGGATACGGGAAGCGCTGATAAAACTTTCGTGCAATGATATACACAAACAACGTTAATATAAAGCCTATTTTCATCCTTTTACACGCTCCTTGACCTTTTGAACGATACGGGTTGTATACGCTGAACTAATTAGTACAATTATCGTGCTCACGATTGTGATGACAACAAGCCATACGCCCTTCCCTTTAAATAAATCAAAATATACTATGACTCCTACTGTCGCTGGAGTAAAGAAGATCGGCAGATGGGCTAATATAAAGCTTGTTCCTTTCTCCACAAATCGTTCGAACGGTTTCCAAACCATTAATACAATAAAAAAAAGAAGCATTCCTATAATACTTCCTGGAATAAATAAACGAAAGACGTCTTGAATATATGAACCGATAAGATAAAACAAATACAAAATTCCGATTTGAGCAACGGTGTAAACAATATTTTTAAGCATTCTCTTAGCCCTTCCATACATTCTAGTAAAATATGATTAATTGTATCTTATTTTAACAGATTGTTAAGAATTATGAGAAGTAATATTAATCCAAGTGATTAGATTAGTTATATATGTTTTGTTATAATGGAATAAATAATTGTTTTCTAAAAGATTGTTATTGAACAATTTCTATTAGCTACGACGTAAGTGCTATGTTAATTTACACTTCAGGCAGTCGCTTTCCACTAGCAACGCCTCAACTTCCGAAACATAGAACGTGCAAGTGCAGGTGTTGTGGCAGAACATCACGTACTCACCTGACTCGGAAAGCGAAATATTCTTCTGGAGTAGTTTCTCAGCATCAAATTTACCGCGCAGTTTTGTTCGATTGCGAGAAATTTAAAATCAACAGACCTTACGTAAAACTTTACTTAAAGGAAGTGTCTAAATGAAGATTGTTACAAACATTGCTGACTTAATAGGAAATACGCCACTTGTGAAATTACAGCACTTGCCTGAACGTGATGGCGCTGATGTTTACGTAAAGCTTGAATTTTTCAATCCGAGTCGTAGTGTGAAAGACCGTGCTGCATATGAAATGATTGCCGCTGCTGAACGAGAAGGAATATTAAAGCCTGGTGCAACAATCATTGAACCAACATCCGGAAATACTGGAATTGGCATCGCAATGAACGCTGCTGCAAAAGGATACAACGCGATTATTGTCATGCCTGATACGATGACTGAAGAACGTATTAATTTATTAAAAGCGTATGGAGCGAAAGTAGTACTGACTCCTGGTGATAAAAAAATGCCTGGTGCGATCGAAAAAGCGAATGAGTTAGCGAAAGATATCCCGAATAGCTTCATTCCGATGCAATTTGACAACGATCACAATCCGAACGCCCATAGGAAAACAACTGCACGTGAAATTATAAACGATATGGAAAACTTGAATAAAACCCCTTCCGCTTTCGTTGCAACAGCTGGAACTGGCGGGACGATTACAGGCACGGGAGAAGTGTTAAAAGAAAAATATCCAAATTTAACAATTCATGTCGTAGAGCCGTCTGGATCACCTGTATTGTCAGGCGGAAAACCCGGAAAACATAAGCTCGTTGGAACAAGTCCCGGCTTTATTCCAAATACGCTAAATACCGACATTTATGATGAGATTATTCAAATTCAAGATGAACAAGCCTATGAAGTGACTCATCGCCTTGCAAAAGAAGAAGGTATTCTCATCGGTCCATCTTCGGGAGCATCTGTTTATGCTGCTTTAAGCGTTGCAAAGCGGTTAAAAAAAGGTGAAATTGTCATCTGTATGACTGCTGATTCAGGAGAACGATACTTATCTACCGATTTATTCCGAAACCTTTAAAACGCTTGGATTTTGACCAAGCGTTTTTCTCATTTCAAGATTAAATCATAGTTATCTTTATTAATAGTAAACGGGTGGTTTATGTGGACTTCGATTTCGTGCCCCCTATTTTTTACCTTTTCATAAGACAATAGTTCATCGAGCTTCAATTTAGTATATTCTTGGATATATTCGTTTCTTTCTATATGTGTTCGAGACCAGATTTGATAATATTCCTCATCCGACATCTTTAACTTCTCCGCTTGTTGTCGAGAAGTCCTTTACTTGTTCCATTTCGTTTTCAAAGTCTGGATAATGATTTTGTGTAACCTCCTCGAATCATCTCTTTCGAAACTGTAATTCCTAGATTTTTCGCTTCATAGATGACGATTTCTTCTTTTAAATAAACGTCAATATACTCATCTTCGAGCGGATACGGAGTAAGAATATCGCTTACTTTAACTTTTTCGCCTTTCACCGTTGCAATAATTTTACTGTTAAATCACGTTCTCCTAAAGTTACGCTTGCTGCTGCTTTTTCTTACTATTCGTCCTCCAAAAATGCGTGTGAATAAACCAGATCGTACGCCTAACCATAAATAGACGGCCCCACCGATTGTAACCCCTATAATCAAAATTAACATAACGACAAAATAACTAGATTCACCAGAGTAACCGTTTACTAATAACTGTTCAATCGGCCATTTCACTAACCAAACGATAATACCCATAATTGCTGTAAACAGTATGATAAGCAATGTTCGTTTGGCAATAAACGTCAATTTAAAAGTCGTATACTTCTTAATGACAAGCAAACAGAAAATGACGGAAAATAAATATCCAGCATCTGTAGCTAGTATTGCGCCGATTCCTCCCCACTTTGCAATAAATGACCGATTCAACAACATTTTAATTAATATCCCAATTAACAGTCCAAGAACGGCTAACTTTTGTTGATTTATTCCTTGTAAAATTGCAGCAACAGCCGTAAACATTGCGAATAAAATTGCTGTCGGAGCATACCATCTTAAAATTTCACCGCCTAACGTAATATCAGTCGTACCATAAAGTGTACCGTAGACTGAATACGCAAGCACTGCCAAGCCAACAGCAGCCGGAAGCGTTAAATAAAGCAACATTTGAAACGTTTGTGTAATTTGTTGCTGGAGTTTCACACGATTCCGTTCCGTATATGTTTTTGTTATTGTCGGGATGAGCGTTAAACCTAAAGCTGTCGCAAGCGACACTGGTATCATAATAATCTTATTCGTAGTTTGGTTTACCGTCGCATACACTGCTTCCGCTTCTGCTTGTGTCATCCCTTCAAACGTTAACGTTTTCACCAGCGTAATCGTATCAATTTGTTGATAAATCGGGATCGCAAGCCCAACGAGCACGAACGGAATCGCATATGAAAGCAATTCTCTGTACATGGCTGGCAACGAAATGTTATGTTCTACCGTGCTTTCAGACACTAATTTATCGAGATGAGGTTTTCGTTTCCGCCAATACATGAATAGAACTACAAGTCCACCTAATGCACCGATGAACGCTGCAAACACAGCGAACGCAACCGCTGTTGTCCGATCCCCTTTTAATAAAACAATAATAATAAACCCAGATACTAATATGAAAGCGATGCGGACAATTTGTTCAACGACTTGCGAAACAGCAGTTGGTCCCATCGATTCAAACCCTTGAAAATATCCACGAATTAAGCTCATGACGGGAACAACGATCAACGCGAAACTAACAACTCGAATCACGAAAGCAACATCTTCTAAACTATTTCCTGTCGGGTCACCTTCTCCGATAAAAAGAGGTGCAATCGCATCAGCGGACAAAAACAACAATAAGAACGTAGCAAAACCCGTTCCGAGCATAACAAAAATTCCTGAACGGAATAGCTTTCTTCCCGTTTTATAATCGCCTAATGCATTATATTTTGAGACAAATTTTGAAACAGCTAGCGGTAACCCAACTGTCGCCACACTTAATAAAATGACATACGGATTGTATGCGTAAGCATATAGCGCAGCACCTTGAATCCCAACAAGCCAAATAAAAGGAAAATAATAAACTAACCCTAATATTCGTGAAATCATCGTTGCTGCTGTTAACAAAAATGTGCCTCTTACGAGACGCGAGTCGTTCATGTCTCCGATCACCTACATTAAATCTACTTAATTGCATGTCCTTAATTGTACCATAATTTACGTGCGGTATAAGACCATTGCGGAAAAGCAAAAAATGGCTTCCGATTGAATCGAACTATCTGTTAAAGCTACTTGAAACTTAATATCTACGACTTGAGATTCTTTCAATGTTTGCAAAAATTCGTTAACTGCTTCTTCTAAATCTTCTTCGTGTTCAAAATCAAATAATTTTACTTGCAACATAAAAATACCTCCTAGTGCTCTAATTATATACGCACTAGGAGGTCGCTGTCCGTTTCAGTACGTGAACATTATTTTTACTTCGCCTTCCCAATCAAGCATGCCACCTTCAACATTGACAACGTCATATCCGAGCGATTGCAAATACTCACAAACACGTCCACTTCGTGCTCCAGACCGACAAATGATAAAATGTATAATATTTTTGTCAAGCTCTTCTTTTCGAGCGGGAATTTCACCCATTCGAATATGTCTCGCTCCAGGAATGATACCTTGTATCACCTCTTCATTTTCGCGGACATCGATTAAGGATACCGTTTGTTCTTTTTCCAAGAGCATTTCAAGTTCTTTCGAAGTAATTATTTTAATCGGCTGCAACATCAACCTTCCTTTCTTGACATCGTTATTCATCATCTTTTTTCTTTTTCGAAATGTCGATAATGTTTTCTAATAGCGCAATCACATCATCTTTCGAAAGTTCATCACCTTCGATTTCTAGAAGCTCTTTTTTCTCTTCTTCTGACTTATTTACTTCGGACTCATCTTGACTATCGAGCAAGTATGCTGGGATTAATTGACCGTCTGGCGTCACATACTTTTTATTTAAATTCCGTGTTTCTTTATCAAATAAACTATATATAACTGGAATGAGGAACAACGTTAAAAACGTACTACTAATCAGTCCTCCAATGACTGTAATCCCTAACGGTTGTTGAATTTCAGCACCTTCACCTATCCCTAATGCCAACGGAACAAGCCCTAATATCGTCGTCAATGCCGTCATTAAGATTGGGCGTGTCCGTACTTTTACAGCTTCTACAATCGCGTCGTACGTTCTCCAGCCTTCCGCTTTTTTCTGATTGATATAATCTACGAGTACAATCGCGTTGTTAACGACGATCCCTGCAAGAACGATAAGGCCGATTATCGCTGTTACTCCTAATGGAGTACGCGTCGTTGTTAACGCGATCATGACACCGATAACGATAAGCGGTACCGTAAAGATAATGACAAACGGATGCTTGAATGATTCAAATTGTGCGGCCATAACGAGATACACAAACAAAATAGCCAAAATGAAAGCTAATGCTAAATCATCCATCGCATCTTGAAGAAGTTCTTGATCTCCTGTGTAAGACATTGAAAAATCATCAGGTAAATCAAGATCATCAATTTCCGCATTTACGTCAGACGTCACATCACCTAACGTCGTATTTGTACTATATTTCACTGTAAACTGGACAGCTGGCAATTGTTCAGAACGTTGAATGCTTACAGCACCATCTGCCCGTTCGATGTTTGTAACATCACCTAACGTAGTGTATGTGCCATCTGGCTTTTTAATCAATAGCTTTTTTAAACTGCTAATATTTTTGATAACTTCTTCATCATACTGGATAAAAATCGGGAGAACTTCTTCATCCTCGGTCGTCAATTGTGAAGCTTGCTGACCGCGCGTAACGTGATTAACGATTGAAGCAACTTGTGCAGGTGCAAGCCCTTCATCTAATGCTTTTTTCCGATCAACTGTAATCTGAATTTCTTCCTGTTTCTCACTCTTATCATTTGTCACTTCATTAACGTTGCTTAAATCTTCAAGTTTTTCTTCAATTTGTGCAGCATAATTTTCTAAGTTTTTCTCTGTATCCGCTTGAATAAAAAACGTTAAAGTATTCGGTTCAGATCCCATAGAGCCATGCTGGCTGAATGATACGTCCGCATCTCCCGCAGCCCGTTCTACTTTTGATTTTATCGCTTCACTCACTTCAAGTGTTGAGCGATCTCGTTTATCTAAATCGACCATCGATACAAAAATTTCTGCTTCATTTTCTACTGGGGTTCCGAACGGACCTTGTTGTGTCGTACTTCCAATTAAACTAAGAAAATCTTGAATATCATTTTCATCCGCAAGCACTTCTTCAATGCTTTTCACGGTTTCTTCCGTAACATTAAGCGGTGTCCCATGTTCATGCGTTACGTTAATCGTGAAAAAGCCTTCGTCTGTCGCTGGTAAAAACTGCGTCCCGACGGTCGTTAGTCCTAAACCGCCTAATACTAAAAGCAAGAGCGTAATCATAATGACCGTCAAGCGGTGACCGAGCACCCAACGTGTCGCTTTTTCTATCGACGTAAGTATTTTTCCTTCTCTCCGTTTTTCTTCGACATTTTCAGACGGTGCTTTCAATACTCTGCTCGCAATCATTGGAACGACGGTTAACGCAACAAACAACGATGCGAATAAGCTAAATGCAACCGTAAATCCGAGCTCTTTAAATAAGTTTCCGATTAAGCCTTGAATAAATAAAACAGGCACAAAAACGGCAACAGTCGTTAATGTAGAAGCTGTAATTGCTCCAGCTACTTCTTTCGTACCGATCGATGCAGCTTCTTTCGGTTCTTTCCCCATTTGGAGATGGCGATAAATACTTTCAATTACGACGATCGAGTTGTCAACAAGCATCCCGATTCCGAGCGCTAGCCCACCAAGAGTCATAATATTCAAGCTGTAATTAGAGAAATAAAGAAGCACGAACGTAACGATAACGGAAAATGGAATTGCAATTCCAATAATTAGCGGACTGCGTACGTTCCGTAAGAAAAGGAACAAAACGATCATCGCGAGTAAACCTCCGATGATTAATGCGCTCGTCACACTATCGATCGCAAGATGAATAAAATCACCTTGGTCAAATAAAACCGCAGTATCAATATCTTTATATTTTTCTTTTTCTAGTAAATCATTTAACCCTTCATTAAAAAGAGTCGAAACTTCCGCAGTATTCGCATCCGATTGTTGAAGGACACTAATTAAAACGGCAGGCTCTTCATTTGCTCGTGTAATAATATTTTGTTTCTCTTTAGCTTTTTTTACTTCTGCCACTTCACTAAGTGTCACATTATCGCCGTTCGGTTTTTTCGTAACGATTAAATTTTTCACATCATTGACAGATGTAAGTGTACTAATGACTCTCGTCGTTAATCGTTCTTCTTCATTCGTCACTGGTGAACCAGGCATTGAAATGTTATTGCTTTGTATAACATCGACAATTTCTTGTTGAGAGAGATGATATTTTTCAAGTTTGTCTTGATCTAACGCAATTTGAATTTCGTCAACGCGAATGCCATCAACGTCGACATTAGCAACACCATCGATTTTGTTTAATTCTTGTTCAAGATCAGCGACTAGATTTTCAAAGTCTTCATTTTTTTCATCCGCTGAAATCGCCATTTGAATAACAGGAAATTGAGACGGATCAAATTTTAAAAACCTCGGTTCGCCAGCGTCGTCCGGTACTTGAACTTGGTTTAATGCACTATTAATTTCATCTTGAACGTCATCAATCGATGTCGTCCATGAAAACTGTAAAATGGTTAAACTTGAGCCTTCTTGAGAAATCGATTGAATCATCTTCAAGCCTGGCAATGTTGATAATCTTGCTTCAACTGGCTTTGTTACTTTTTCGACAACTTCAGTCGGGTTCGCTCCATCATATGAAACGACGACAGCTCCAATCGGTGGATCGATATCCGGAATTAGCTTTAACGGAATATTAAGGTAAGAAACCGCTCCTAAAAGTAAAAATAAAACCATCGTAACGATCGTAAAAACCGGCCTGCGAATCGAAAAATCACTTAATTTCATCGTTCCGTCCCTCTCCTTCCATCCAAATAAGATTGCGTAAATTCTTTATTATTTCACTTAATAAGCGTAGATCATCAAGATTCATTTTAAATAAATAATGAGTGATAATTTCATGGCGAGTCTTTTCCATACAATGTATTACTCGTTTTCCTTTTCCAGTTAAATGTATATGTATAAGTCTGCGATCATGATGACTTGTCACTCTCTTAACAAAATTCATTCGTTCCATTTTAGAGAGCATTTGGCTAACCGCACTCGTCGATACATTGATTTTTTCTGCTATTTTTCTTATCGTTAACGTTTCATTTTTATCCAGTAACGTCAGGACAAGCTGCTGATTAGCTGAAAGTTCATTCGTATAAGCTGAACTGAATTTTTGATTTAATGAGATCAAAATATCCATCATATACTCTTCAATGACTTGAGTATAGTTTACCGTGTCATTCATTTTAAGCCCCCACTAATTCGTTAAGATACTTAATTGTTAACATTCTTAATTAATTGAGTCAATGAATTAAGAAATTATGAACAAATTGACATATAATTCATTAAAATATAAATTTTTTATAACGAAAGGTAAGTAAAGTTAGGCGTGTGGAAGTGTTCAACATACAAGCATTTTACTTTCTTTGTAAAAGTACGAATCGTGGATATTAATCTTAGGTAGTTGCGTTAATTTTTACCTTCATCCTCTAGGAGCATAAAAGAACCTGCTCCATTTTTGAGAGCAGGCTACGTTATTATTTATTCTTTTCCCCCATAATGCTTGTACTATGAAGCGGTTGTGTTCTCGCTTTCGGATCAATGTAGGATTTTGCATTGTTCACTGCAGTAGGGGCCTCACCAAATCCTGTCGCAATGAGCTTCACCTTACCATCATACGTTGTCACATCTCCCGCTGCATAGATTCCTTTAATATTCGTTTCCATTTTCGTATTGACAACGATCGAATTTCGCTCAATTTCAAGACCCCAATTTTTTATTGGACCGAGGTTGGAGACGAAGCCATAATTTACAATTAACGCATCGACAGGTATGGATTCTTTACTTTCTCCTTTTGGTTCTTGAATAATCACTTCATGAATATAGTTATCTTCACCTTTTAAATCAACGACTTCGAACGGTGTTTTCACGTTCACTTTTGAATTCATCATTTGCTCAACACTATGTTCATGAGCTCTAAATTTATCCCGACGATGAACGATCGTCACTTCTTTTGCGATCGGTTCAAGCATGAGTGCCCAGTCAACAGCTGAATCGCCACCACCACATATGACAACTTTCTTATTTTGAAAAACATTCATATCGTTTACAAAATAATGCAAATTGTTTTCCTCGTATCGTTCGCAACCAGGAACTTGTAATAACCTCGGCTTAAATGCTCCGACACCAGCTGTGATTAAAATCGTTTTTGAAAAGTGTTCTTCTCCATTCGCTAACGATAATTTAAACGAATCGTCAGGAAGTTTTTCAACTTTTTCTACTGATTGCCCTAAAATGACAGTAGGTTTAAATTGCATCGCCTGTTCAATTAAACCATCAACGAGCGCTTGTGATTTTATTTTCGGAAAACCTGCGACATCATAAATGTATTTTTCCGGATATAAAACAGCAAGCTGTCCGCCTAGCTCTGGCAAACTTTCGATAATTTTTACTTTCATTTGTCGCATTCCGCCGTAAAAAGCAGCAAACAATCCTGTTGGGCCACCGCCAATAATTGTTATGTCGTATCGATCATCTTGTGAGGGCATACATCCACCTCCGAATTTTTGTACCCTGTCAGTGCGTATTCAAAAAGAAGACTACGGACGAGGTTAACCTCTTTAAATGTTCAATCTTTAATAAAAGCAAGGATACCATCAGGGGGATTATCATCCCCACTGATGGTTAGCACAGTTCGATGTTTAAAAGCATGTTCACATGATTGACATGTGAAACGTGATACACTCATCTTTTTTGGTTATATCTATTAATTCGCAACGATATTCACAAGTTTCCCTGGTACAGCGATGACTTTACGAACGGTTTTACCTTCAATTTGGGATTGAACATCATCATTCGCCATGACAATGTTCTCCATTTCTTCTTTTGTTGCATTCGTCGGAACATTGAGTTTAGCTCTAATTTTACCGTTCACTTGTACGACGATTTCGATTTCATCTTCTACGAGTTTCGTTTCATCATATGTCGGCCACGGCTCATATGCAATCGTGTCTGTATGTCCAAGTTTTTCCCACAATTCCTCACCGATATGAGGAGCAATTGGAGAAATTAATTTAACGAAGCCTTCCATATATTCTTTCGGTAACACTTCTTGTTTATTCGCCTCATTTACGAAGACCATTAATTGAGAAATCCCTACGTTAAAATGCAGAATCTCAAAGTCTTCTGTCACTTTTTTCACTGTTTGATGATAAACAATTTCAAACTCTTTTGCGCCTTGTGCATCTTTAATTTTTGGGTTTAAGTTTCCGTCATCTGTTACAAACAGACGCCAAACTCGATCGAGGAATCGCCTTGAGCCGTCTAGACCGCTTTCTGACCAAGCTTTTGATGCATCAAGAGGTCCCATAAACATTTCATAGAGCCGAAGTGTGTCAGCACCATGAGATTCAACAATATCATCTGGATTGACGACATTTCCTTTCGATTTACTCATTTTTTCATTATTTTCCCCAAGAATCATTCCTTGGTTAAACAGTTTTTGGAACGGCTCTTTCGTCGGTACAACCCCTAAATCATATAGAACTTTATGCCAAAAACGAGCGTAAAGCAAATGTAGAACAGCATGCTCTGCACCACCGATGTAAATATCAACAGGTAGCCAATCTTTTAACTTTTGCGGATCGGCAAGCGCCTCATCATTGTACGGATCAATAAAGCGTAAGTAATACCAACAACTTCCCGCCCATTGCGGCATCGTATTTGTTTCACGCTTCCCTTTTAAGCCAGTTTCTGGATCTGTTACATTGAGCCAGTCTGTCGCATTCGCTAATGGAGACTCGCCGGTTCCAGACGGTTTAATTTCATCCATTTCTGGCAAAACGAGCGGCAATTCTTCTTCAGGAACAGGCTTCATCGTACCATCTTCGTAATGAACAATCGGTATTGGTTCGCCCCAATAACGTTGGCGACTAAAGAGCCAATCGCGTAAACGATACGAGATTTTTCGAGTGCCTTTCCCATTATCCTCAAGCCATTGAATCATTTTTTTAATCGCTTCCTGCTTCGAAAGCCCATTAAGGAAATCAGAATTTACAAGCGTTCCGTCATCCACGTAAGCTTCTTTCGTTACATCTCCACCAGAAACAACTTCGATAATCTTAAGATCGAACTTTTTCGCAAACTCCCAATCTCGTTCATCATGCGCAGGGACTGCCATGATTGCACCTGTTCCATACCCCATTAATACGTAATCAGCAATCCAAATTGGTAGCTTATTGCCTGTAATTGGGTGAAGTGCATACGCTCCAGTGAACACACCCGTTTTTTCTTTTGACAATTCGGTCCGTTCGAGATCGCTTTTACTTTCAATCTCTTTTTTATACGCATTTACTTGCGCTGCTTGCTCATTCGTCATAATTTTCGTTACGAGCGGATGCTCAGGCGATAATACACAATACGTAGCACCGAATAATGTGTCTGGTCGCGTCGTAAAAACAGTAAATGATTCATCATGACCATCGATTCTAAAATTAATTTCTGCTCCTTCAGATCGACCAATCCAATTCCGTTGCATTTCTTTAATGCTTTCGGGCCAATCCAATTCTTCTAAATCTTCCAGCAAGCGATCAGCATACTCGGTAATTTTTAACATCCATTGCCTCATTGGCTTTCGAATAACAGGATGTCCACCGCGTTCACTTTTTCCATCAATCACTTCTTCATTTGCTAATACTGTTCCCAAAGCTGGACACCAATTAACAGGCACTTCATCAACATAAGCTAGTCCTTTTTTGTACAATTGAATGAAAATCCATTGTGTCCATTTATAATAATTCGGATCTGTTGTATTAATTTCCCGATCCCAATCGTACGAAAATCCGAGCGACTTAATTTGTCGTTTAAACGTTTCAATGTTCTCATTCGTGAAATCACGTGGATTATTGCCAGTATCGAGCGCATACTGCTCTGCTGGAAGCCCAAATGCATCCCATCCCATCGGATGAAGCACATTCCATCCTTGCATTCGTTTCATCCGGGACAAAATATCTGTCGCCGTATACCCTTCAGGGTGACCAACGTGTAGCCCTGATCCAGACGGATACGGAAACATGTCTAACGCATAAAATTTTGGTTTTTCATTGTTATCTTCGGTTTTAAATGTTTTATTCTCATCCCAATAATTCTGCCATTTCGCTTCAATGGTACGATGATCATAACTCATTTGTTACCCTCCTTTATTCAGTAACAGACTATATATGTAGCAATATATGATGTAATAAACTCGACGTTCGGCGAGCGCTTTTTAAAATTGTCCCTTCAGACCTACCATCTATAATAACACGTCATTCGTTTAACTTCTCTATATTACAAGGAAATTTGTCGACTGGTAAGCTTTAATAACGTAAGCAGTTGCTTCATTGCCTTTAAATATCGTTTAACAAAAAATTCTCACGTAAATGATCTTTTTCTATAGTATAACAAAAAACTCCCATCCCAAGCATATTTCAACAAGGGACGAGAGTTTTACTCTTTTACTTACGATTTATTTTATACAGATGTTAAGCTCTAGCTCTCCGTCTGCGCTTTTCTGGGATGTCACTCATCTCATTTACAGATACAACTTCTTTAACCTTTTTCTCTGGCTGAATCCAATATTTTTCATTTTCAGGTAGATCGTCAAACCAAGCTGCATCTTTCGGACAATCAAGCACCATAAATTTACCGTAATTTCCATCTCTCGATTGATGATATTTTAAATAAGCTTTCCCATCTTCAATTGCAAGAATTTCAATCTTACCAGAAGTATGACTCATCGAAAGGCGTACGCGTTTACCCAGTCCCGATGTCATCGCTTTCGCCTCTTCAACAATGTTGTACACTTCCTCTAATGTTAAGACGAAGTCTTCATTTCCTCGGACCGGACGGTTAACAAAGAAATAATAAGGCGTCACTCCAGCCCAAGAAAGTTTATCTAACAGCTCTCCAAGCACTTTCGGATCACTATTAATCCCTTTAAGTACCGGTGTTTGGTTAACGACAATCGCTCCTGCTTCATGGAGCGCTTGAAATCCTTTACGCGCTTCTTCCGTAATTTCTCTTGGATGATTCACGTGCGCCATAATGTAGACACGCTTTTCCGGTGTCGAATACTTACGAATAACATTCAATAATTCTTCATCGTTGTAAATTCTCATTGGGTTAAAGACAGGAAGTTTTGAGCCGATACGAATGATTTTAACATGATCAATTTCTCGTAGCCGTCCTAAGATCATGTCCAATCGTTTTGCCGATAATATGAGCGGGTCTCCACCCGTTAGTAACACGTTATTAATTTCCGGATGCTCGGCAATATATTTTAAACCTGGTTCGACATCAGACATCGCTTCTTTTACGTCGTTTCTAAATAGACGCTTGCGGAAACAATAACGGCAGTAAGCTCCACACACTTCCGAACAAATTAACAACGCTGTCGTTTTGTACTTATGCTGACAACCAGGAACAACATAGTTCGTATCTTCATCTGAAGCGTCCCATCTTCCGTAATCAGACAATTCATTCTCATTCGGAATTACGAGTTTCCGAATTGGATCATTCGGGTCGTCCCAATCAATTAAATTTAAGTAATAATCATTCACTCGAAAGACAAATTTGTCTGTAATCTGTTTTAATTTCTTTCGCTCTTCTTCAGGAATTTGCGTAATTCTATCGATATCAGTAATATATTTTGGTTGCATATTAATCGTATCCCCACCTCTTTAATAAAATTTGATTTATCCTTATGCTAACATAAACTTACTAATTTCACTAGTTTCAGAGTTGTGAACATGAAATTTTAAGCACCAATTGACAAGAAAGAACAGCTCGTAAAACTCTTAAAAGAAAAGAAGTAGAATCTCACATGCTCACTAAAAGCAAAATTTTATTTACACCTCTTGATTTGATGTAGGGGTTTTACGAACGATGGCAACGTGATAAAATCAAACAAGATGTTAGTTAACAAAAGGATGAACAAGAATGACAAATACAATGCCTACTCATTTTGGAGATAAACGCTATTACTCCTTGAATCGATATTTACGAAATAAATTTAAAACAAAAGTGTTTAAGATCCCACTTGACGGCGGATTTGACTGTCCGAACCGAGATGGGAAAGTCGCCTATGGTGGCTGTACATTTTGTAGTGTGAGCGGTTCGGGCGACTTCGCTGGCGATCGACGGGACAACCTTGAGACCCAGTTTATGAAAATTAAAACTCGAATGCACAAAAAATGGCCTGAAGGAAAATACCTCGGATATTTTCAAGCGTATACAAACACGTACGCACCAGTTGAAGAATTACGTGAAAAATACGAAGTTATTTTAAAACAAGATGGAGTCGTAGGGCTGTCTATTGCGACGAGACCAGATTGTTTGCCTGATGATGTCGTTGAATATTTAGCAGAGCTAAATGAGCGCACATATTTGATCGTTGAACTTGGACTACAAACGATTCATGAAGAAACAGCAGAGCTCGTTAATCGTGCTCATGATTACGCGTGCTATGTAGATGCAGTGAATAAACTTCGAAAACATAACATTGAAGTCGTATCACATATCATTAATGGGCTCCCTCAAGAAACACCTGACATGATGCTAGAAACCGCAAAGGCAGTTGCAAACCTCGACGTTCAAGGAATTAAAATTCATCTGCTTCATCTATTGCATAAAACAGCAATGGTAAAACAGTACGAAAAAGGACTGCTTGAATTTATGGACTTCGACACTTATATCAATCTCGTCGTCGATCAGCTTGAAATCTTGCCTCCAAATATGGTCATCCATCGACTTACGGGCGACGGTCCGATCGAGCTATTAATTGGTCCGATGTGGAGTACAAAAAAATGGAGCATTTTAAATCGTATCGAAGCCGAATTAGAAAGACGGAACAGCTGGCAAGGAAAATATTACAAAAAAGCAGTGGCAATCAAATGACTTTGCAACGTATTTTACCATTTTCTAAAACGTTGCTTCGCTCTATTCTAACTGATGGAGATATCGCAATTGATGCAACGGTTGGAAACGGTCATGATACAGTTTTTTTAGCAAAACAAGTTGGCAGATCGGGAAAAGTGTTTGGCTACGACATTCAAGCAAAAGCGCTTGAAAACACAAAGGAAAAGCTACTTAACGAACAACTTTTAGAACGTGTCACATTACTGCACAACAGCCATTCCGCACTACTTGAAACATTGCCACCTTCCGTTCATGGACATGTAAAAGCAGCAGTCTTCAACCTCGGCTATTTGCCTGGTGGAAATAAAAGCATCGTAACGAAAGCAGCGACAACAATCTCAGCGATCAAACAACTCCTCACTGTTCTCCAACCTAGAGGGCTTATCATTATCGTTATTTATCACGGTCATGATGAAGGTAAAACGGAACGTGATGCACTTTTAACTTATGTAAAGAAAATCGACCAACACTCAGCAAACGTTCTTCAATATCAATTTATTAACCAAAAAAATAACCCTCCTTTTATGATTGCAATTGAAAAAAGATAACCCCCGACTGTTGAAATACAGTTCCACCATTTGTTTTATTTTGATTATAAAAAGGACTTCCTAAAGGGGGTCCTTAAACTTAACTTTGGTAGCTTATGACCAAATTAACAGCCTTTCACTTACTTAATTTAACCCTACTTAAAAGTAACCCTAAAATTTCTTTAACTCCTCTGTCATACGCGTTAACTGTAGTTGTTCGAATTTTGTAAATCTTTTCTTTATAAAATGAAAACTGTGATATAATAAATTCAATAGAATGGCTTCGCATGAGGGGTTGGGTAGCACTGTCGATCTGCCGTTAGTCTTTTATTGGAGACTTCCCGGGAGGGAGGTGTTGCCTTTGGATATTGTTAGTGCGTTAACGCTCATGATATCGTTCGGGATGTTAGTAGCGTTTATCGTATCTAATCATAGCCAGAAAAAATAATCCCTCATGCACAGGTATGTGAGGGATTATTTTCCTAAGCAGCCTACCCCTCTTGACGGGGTTCAGTCTATTGACCATTCTATGTTCTAGATAGAGTGGTCTTTATTAATTTATACACTATTTATCTTTGTATGCTAATGATACCATAAAAGTCAACCATTATACACATTTCTTTTGTAAAATTTTTTCAACAACGTGAAATAAAAAATAAGTTATCTTCTTTTTAAACGACGATAAATTAATCCATTGATGTAAAAAAAGTTTGTCCAACGACCCCCTTGCTTTCGAATATACTTTGAAACCTCGGCAACGTCTTTTTGCTCGCTTACCTTTCGATCTGCTAAATAAATACCGAGCATCCCATCATTAATCATTTGATGAAATTTGACATCTGGTAATTGCTGAACACTTTCATCCGCTTGTCTTATAAAAAAGGCAAACCGTTTTTTAAGCTGTTCCTCATCATCATAATAAAAGCAAAAATTTAAATCACCACCATCGCGATCTTCTTGCTGATCAATAAAATAATCAAGCAAAATATGTAAACCTTGAACCCATGGGAAATAACTTTTTACAACTTGTGAAAACAAATCTTCTGAACATTGTTTACGCAACGAATACGAAATAAGACAAAAAATCCCGAGTGTTGAACCGGCGCAAGCAGAAAATTCGTACCAACTCATGTTGGGAAACTTGCCTTTGTATCGTTCAAACCATGCCACTAATCGAGGTACGCGCTCTTCCACTTTCACATGCTTATGCACTTGCAAATCAATGTAATATGTAGCAAGTTCGTGAGTAAATGAAGTGATTTTTTTCCGATATGGAAGAGTTCGAATGATAGATTGACACGTCTGGACGAGTTGTTGTAAATATCCACCATCGTCTTGCTCAGTCCGAAATTGATAATAATTAATTGGGGATTCCTCTGGTGTCAGTGCATGATACATGGCTTCATGCAACGAACGAAAATCATTCGGATTAAGGGATGTGCTTCGGTCACATAAATTATCTAAATAGTCGCTTATCGTTTGATAAGCGACTATAAATCGAATCGCTTCTTCTCTTCTATCCAACGCGAGTAAACCTAAGATCGCTCCTCCCTCACAATGAAATGTTTTTGTTGAAATACTTGCAAGCGCTTGTGTTCGTAATTCTTTATCTGGAATAGCCTCAGCCATTGCCTTCCATTCATTCAATTCCTCATGAACTTTTGGCAAAACATGTTTGTAAACTTGGCCCATTAGTGAAAATGCTGAAGATGGAACTGCCAATGATATACTCCTTTCAATAACTATCACCCATTCACTAATTTTTTTTGAACAAAATGTAATGCAAATTGAAACACTTGCTCCCGTTCAGGCTCATTAAACACTTCATGAAAGAGCCCATCCCATTCTTTATATATTTTCTCATGAATGGTCAAACGATCGAACCATGCTTTGACATCGTGTTTATTTACAATTCGGTCGTCACCACCTTGTAATACGAGAAGAGGCACATTTGGGAATTGCTCTGGTTCTTTGTGGGCGATATTCATTGCTTTGCGAAGTTCACGGTACCAACGTATTGACACTTTTCGATTATAAAGCGGATCAATAGCATCCTTTGCCTTTAACTCTTCGTTACGTGTTCCTAATCCCGGAGCAATATTTGTGTCCAGTCTAAACTTTGGTGAGAATAAATTTAGTAGTTTTGAAAACTCTTCTAACAACTTTGGCGGATTATTCACTAACCCTAAGCACGGAGAAGACAAAATCACCGCTTTAACAGGCAACGTTCGGATCATTAACGTCCGGATTAAGACTAGACCTCCCATACTGTGTCCAAACAGAATTATTGGCAGTCCCGCCTTTTTCGCTTCATTTATCCATATTACAACCGTGCGTATATAATCATCAAAAGACTTAATGTATCCTCGTAACCCATTCGTTTTGCCTTGGCCTGGTAAATCTCCCAATACGACATGACAGCCATTTTCATTCCACTTTTCCGTTAACCATTCATAGCGTCCGGAATGCTCACCAGCCCCGTGGACCATTACAATGACTGCGTAGGCCTCCCCTTTTGCCATCTTTATATCCATAAAGCACCTCTCAAAATAAATCAAATTCAGTATGAAAATTAGCATACATTTGGTAAACTTTATAATGTACAACGATATAGAAAGCAGGGAACATCAAGATGATATATCCTTATCATAACGCAAAACCAAACATACACGAAACCGTTTTCGTTGCAGACTATTGTACGATAACGGGTGATGTCTCAATTGATGAAATGTCAAGCATTTGGTTTAATACAACGATCCGTGGAGATGTTGCACCGACAAAAATCGGGAAACGTGTCAACATTCAAGACAATTCCGTTTTGCATCAAAGCCCAAACAACCCACTTATCATTGAAGATGACGTCACGGTCGGTCATCAAGTCATTTTGCATAGTTGTATCATTAAAAAAAATGCGTTAATCGGCATGGGGGCGATCATTCTCGACCAAGCTGAAATCGGCGAAGGCGCTTTTATCGGAGCAGGCAGCCTCGTACCCCAAGGGAAAAAAATCCCTCCGAATACGCTCGCTTTTGGCAGCCCTGCGAAAGTGATCCGTGAAATCAATGAGTACGATTTAAAAGAAATGGAACGGGTTCGACGGGAATATGTCGAAAAAGGGCAATATTATAAGTCTTTACAAGTACAAAAAGATTAAACGTGTGCATTGCCTTAATTAAAAAAGGACTTTCGGTTAATTTTTTGAAAAACTGACCGGAAGTCCTTTTTTATTATTCTGCTCTAAATTCCCCATACTTTCGATTGAAATATACGAGAGGCTCTCGTTCTTTTACTTCTCCACCAGTCACTTCCCCAAAAAACAAAATATGGTCACCAACTTCATGCTCTTCATAAACATCACACGTCAATGTCACGACCGCATCTTTTAAAACAGGTAAACCGTTTATGCGTTCAAAATCTACAGCTTGCTTATCTTTCATTTGTCCAGCAAAAATCATTGAATATTCTTGTTGTTCATTATTTAAAATACTAACGGCATATTTTTTTGCCTTTTGTAAAAGACTTAACATTCCTGCTTTTTTATCTATCGATACGACGACAAGCTTTGGGTCAAGTGAAACGGACATAAACGCATTTACCGTCATTCCATGAGCACGATCATCTATTTCTGTCGTTACTACGGTGATCCCTGTAGCAAACTTGCTCATCGCATTACGAAACGTTGTATTATCCAATCGGATCCCTCCTACATAATCCACTACATTTTCATTATGACTTTTTTTTATCGCAAAGACAAATGATTGATTTGCTTTTTATAAAACCTTTTGGTTATTCGTTGACATTAAAATAAATTTACACAATAGTCACGATGCGACAACCTTTTTAAAAGTTTGGACTTATAATCATAGTCAAAATCAGTTAGCGACCGATCGACCATACATATTGTAGGTATTTAGCCGTATGATTGACGTTCGGAAAGTTATTTTAAGGGGGATTTTATGGACGCAAAAACAAAAGAAATTGATCAGGAATGGATCTCGTTAATGCTTACGGCAAAAAAAATGAACATCACACCAGAAGAAATACGTCACTTTATTCACCAAGGATCAAACTCTGTAACAAAGAAAAAAACCATTCGTAATCAAGAGAACGGATGGCTATAAAAATTCACAACATAAAAGGGCTTTAACCTTAATCTATTAATCTGTCCTTAAGTCAAGCCCTTCTTTTTATTTTCTTTCTCTTACATAGATATAAATACTAGATAATCTTTCCTCTTGTTCACTTCTTCTTCAACAACAATTCTTTTTAATAGCTTTCCTACCGTATTTCTTGGCAATTCTTCGCGAATTTCAATTTCTTTCGCCACTTTATAACGGGTTAAGTTAAGATAGCAATGATCAATAAGTTCTTGGATTGTAGTTGATTGCCCATCCTTAAAAACGACAAATACCTTCACACGCTCTCCACTATATTCATGCGGAATGCCAACAACGGCTGCCTCTTTTACAGCAGGATGATCGTAAAGTACACCTTCAACTTCCTCGGGATAAATATTAAATCCACCTGAAATGATTAATTCTTTTTTGCGACCGACAATATAAAAGTACCCTTCCTCATCCATCATAGAAATATCACCTGTATAGAGCCAACCGTCTTTTAAAGCTTGGACTGTTTCATCTGGTTTTCTCGGTAACCTTTCATCACTTGAGGTCCTTTAATGATCAGTTCCCCGATCTCTCCAACCTCAACTTCATTCCCGTCATCATCCACTACTTTACTATCAATCAACGGGATTGGAAGACCAATACTTCCAATCTTTCTCGGTGCGTTAATCTGATTTCGATGTGTGGAAGGTGACGTCTCAGACAGTCCAAATCCTTCTAAAATAGGCACTCCTGTAATTTTTTCAAATCGCCGCAAAATTTCTAATGGTAAGGGAGCTGATCCGCTTGAACAAACTTTTAAGCTATCAAGACCAAAGTCTTCAACGTTCGGATGATTCACAAACGCATTATACATCGTCGGTACACCAGGAAAAAAACTAGGCTGGTACTTTTTAATTAATTCAAGTACGTGATCAACATCAAATTTACGTACGATTAAAATCGCTTGTGCAGAAAAAATAGAAACGTTCATCGCAGCAGTCATCGCGTAGACGTGATAAAAAGGTGTTGCTGCTAAGGTCACTTCTTTGCCATTTTCAAGGAGGTCGCTGTACATAGCATAACTTTGAACAACATTTGCTAACAAATTGTAGTGAGTGAGCATCACACCATTAACTTTTCCCGTTGTCCCGCCAGTATACTGAATGACCGCAACATCATCATGAACATCAATTTCGGCATAATTTTCAAGCGGTGTTGCATTGTCGATTAAGTCTTTTAGAGAATAAACAGGTGCAGATAGTGTAATATTTTCCGACCCGACTCAGGATCGTCGGAAAGAAAGACTGCATCAAAATGTGATTCTGAACCTAACTCTTCAATTGAACTGCGGTTCGAATCAGACACAACAATAAACCGCATCTCTACGTCTGCAACAATTTCTTGAAGTTCTCTCACCGTATACATCGGATGTACTTGAACAACGATAGCTCCTAACATTTGCGCCGCATAATTAGAAACAATGTAATCAGGATGATTGGCGAGCATTAAACCAATTCGGTCTCCTTGCTTCACCCCTATGTTCTTCCATGCATTTTCTAGACGATCAACTTTCTCTTTTAACTCACGATACGTCGTTTTCTTCTCCTCATAAATAATCGCCGTTGATTCGGGGTATTCATCGCATATTTTTTCTAAGATTAATACAAAGACCGGTTTGGAATTTTGAGTAAATCTTTATTTTTTTCACTACAAAATTTAAGCCACGGACGATTTTCTATTGTATGCAAATGAATCAAACCTCCCTTTTCATTGTGACTAATTATTCAAAGCATGTAAGAAAAAGAAAAGCGGGGCAATCACCAAAAACCCCGCTTTTATGTCTTCATTTACTATTATTCTATAGCTCCAACTTCTTCATAACATTTCAATGCTCCAGGATGTAAATATTCTTTTTCTAAACCTTCTAATGCTGTATCAAGTGTCATATCAGCAGCACGAGTCGGAACTTGCCTTTCAAATTCATCGTGAGCTTCCCATAAGAATTTCGTTAAATTATAAGCGTAATCTTCCGGTAAGTCACTACGCATCGTTACCATTGTCACCATGACATACGTTGGGATTTCTTCTGTTTAGTTTTTATACGTATTTGCTGGTAACGATCCAGCTGTAATTCCATAACCTTTTTCGACTAAACTTTCAAGCTTGTTTTCATCAAATGGAAGAATTCTTATCGGATTCGTAACATCAATTTCCTCAAACGCCTGCCTATCTGTCTTTTGGGTGACAGTCTTTATGCATGTGAACCTATCTTTGACATCTGTGAAAAAAAC
>NZ_JBEUEL010000022.1:0-52857 GCF_041725775.1 Pueribacillus sp. YX66
ATATCGTTTCCTTTTTTGTTTCATAAACCTACCTTAACATATCCTTTCTTGCTGTCTAAAATCTTGGGTCCATTATAAGGATTTCTAGTTAATCTATAAAACTATTTACTTATTAGTTATTTAATTTGCCTCTACAAATTCTATCGTAATTTCCTTTAATCGTTTATTGTTATATTACAATTTCTTTACAATAATCATATCAAGCTATTAATTATGTAACAAGTTAATAACCAACTCAAATCATTTTGAGAATAATCATCAAAAATTTCAGCACTATCAATCAATAAAGCTTAAACATTTTTACATCCATAGCTATCAGCTTTATTTCTTTTTCTTTATTTGTTGAAGTAAGCGTCACGTAAAAGATAAATACATTACCCCTCATGGATTTAAACAACACGCACACTTCTCTACTTATTGAAAACCGCTGCAGGTATAAAAGAAATCCAAGAACGGTTAGGTCATTCAGATATCAATACAACGATGAATATCTACGCACATATGACCAAAAATATAGAATAAAAGACCTCTCAAAAGTTCAGTGAACTAACGAAAGGTCTTCTCTAAAAATTTTATTGTATGGTGTATCAAAAAAAGTGAAAGTTAGCATTTTGCCACTAACAAACTCTCAAGCCCTTTAATATAGAGGGATTTGGGAGGTTATTACATCATTCCACCCATCTTTGAGGGGGTATTTTATAGCAACATACAACAGCAAAAGTGCGATATTACAAGCTTTTTCCTATCTTTATATTCAATGACATTCACTGAAAATTAATAATAAGTTAGCAAAAAGTTAGCAACGAGAAAATACAAAAATATTCTATTTTATAATAGTACTGTAGTTTTAAAATTTAGTTTAATCGTTTATAAAAAAGTTGTACCATTTTACCTCTTTAAATTTTTATCTTAAGTGATTTTCCAATTACTCGGATAACAGATGAAAGAGAGGAGAGAAAAGAGTTCGATTTCTCCCCTTTCTTTTTTTGTGTAAGCCCTGATATTACTGGATTTACTCAATATTCTACTCAATATAATTTCAATAAAAATTCAAAACTCATCCAATAGGATTTTTACCCAATCAAAATTAATATCAATCAGGCTGGTTCAATAAAGTGTCCAGTCTTTTTTGTGTTCAATTAATGCTCAATTAACAAAAATGTACAATAAAGGATTTACTGAAAAGCAAATAAAATTAAAAGATGGTACTGTATTAAATTATGGTGAAGGACCGAGTAACGGCAAAACACCACTGCTATTAATTCATGGACAAGCTATGACATGGGAAGATTATGCAAAGGTATTACCCGAAATCTCAGAGTACTATCATGTTTATGCGGTTGATTGTCATGGTCATGGAGAGTCCGATTGGAATCCTGAAAAATATTCAGCTAAGGCAATGCAATAGATTTTGCTGAATTTATCGAAGAAGAAATAGGAGAGAAAACATATGTGTGGGTATATGGATTTCAAATGTATGAAGACTTTAAAAATCAGCAAGAAGTGAAAGATTATTTCACTTACTCTTTACGGAATAGTTACTGGAAGAAGTTATTTGGAAACATCCTTTGGAAAAATTTCTCGAAGGATGCTATCAACTATCGTAAAAAACAACCAAACAAGCCAGTACATTTAGTTTATTTGCCGCCACAAATTAATAGGATCTTTGAAACTGAAACATATCCATTTGGTCGCAAATTTGGAGAAACCTTTTACGATAATTCATGGTTTGACGATTATAATCAATCGGAAGTATTATCAAAAATCAAAAGTCCTACTAAATTCATAAAAGCGAAAACAACTTTAGATGAAGGTTTATTAGTAGCAGCATTGTCAGATGAAGATGCAGATTGTGTTGTTGAATTATTGCATAATGGTAAAAGAGTAGATGTCGATACACTGGGACATGATATTCACTACGATAAGCCAAAAGAATTTACGGAAATTTTGGTTAGTTTTTTGAAAGATTTATAAATTTTAGGAGTAAGGGTAAATAAGTTTGATTGTATGACTGCTAAAAATATGTTTGGCCAAAATCCACAAATCTCTAATCCAATAGAAAATCAATTTGAATAACAATTAGGGTGGAAGTAGATAATCTAATAAGAATGAATTATCTACTTCCGAGTATTGTTTATTTATTACAGAGTGTTTTTAAATGATAACTGATTACTTCCTTCACCTTTTCTGGAGTGTACACATCTGGTCTTAACAAGGTATGGAATGACAGCCCTTCAATCAATGCAGATAACCGACTGCTTTCTAAATCTGCATTAACTGATTCCGATAATATTCCTTTTAGAGTTAATATCTTGATCATTGAATTTGCTAAATCATATGTACCATCCGTCATTTCGTCTTTCTTCTCTTTTAATGCATCACTTGTTAGGGAACGGAGTGCAAAAATCCACCAAACACTCGTTTCAATTTTCTTTTCTTCGTCGATTGGTACAAGCTCCAGTAACACTTCCTCAACTGCCTGTAATGGATTTTTTGACCATTCTTTATGATCAGAACGCTTTTTTCCTTCTTCTATGTAGTATTCTATAATAAACAGCAGCATTTCATCTTTAGTTGAAAAATAATGTCTTAACGCACCAGGAGACATTCCTGCTTCAGCAGCGACTCTTCGTATTGATGCTTTCTCAATACCCTCTTTCTCAATAATCTTCCATGCAGCTTCAGCAATTAACTTTCGTTTCTTGTCATGATTAACAAATTTTGGCATGAATAAATATCACTTCCTTTTTTTAATACAGTGTGTTATTATCTTTTTAGCACAGTGTGTTATTTTGATGATATCACACTTTATAAAGGGGGACTAATTATTTGATTGAAATCATTGAAACAATCATGCCTTCCTCATCAATAGATATATCCGTAGCCCTACTAATTATCTCTATTTGTGCATTAGTTGATATATTAAGTCCTGGTGTGCTAGCTATTACGGGCTATTTATTACTTACACAACCTAATCAGCTTTCTTCTCGTCTATTTGTATTTTTATTTGTTATTCAGTTAGGTTATTTCATGATTGGTATATTACTGTACTTTGGTGGGGACACACTATTGGGGTTGATTGAAAATTTATCAGAATTTGATTTTATCAATTGGTTTTATACTGTCACGGGAACACTTCTTGTTTTGGTTAGCTTCATAAAACCAAAAGAGGGCACAATAGAACGTCTTACGTCATGGATTCCAAGACAGACAACAATAAGGGGAATAATTATTTTGGGTATTATTGTGTTTCTTATTGAATTTGTAACGGCATTGCCTTATTTCTATTCGATTTTTTTATTAAATCATCTGCCGATTAATTCCTTTTCTTCTATATTTGTAATAATTGGGTACAATCTTGTAATGGTGCTTCCTTCTCTATTATTGTTAGGGATTAGTATTGTGTTTAAAGATAAACTGCAGCATTTTCTAAAGAATATAAAAACAAAATTAAATGAAGCACCAATTTCTTCACTATTAGTAGCAATAGGTGTAGTAGGTGCAGTATTTTTTAATATTGGTATTAGAGGTATCTTAAATTAAAAAAATGAACGAGGTGTTTAATATGAAAGAAATTATTAGTGGAATTAGTTTACTTTTCGTAATCCAAGGAGTAGGAGGTTTAATCAATCATTTGACAAATGGCGGAAAAAGTTGGTTTTTGGTGAATTATATTGATGTGTTTCAAGGTTGGGAAATTGCGATAGATATTTTATTGATTGTTATTGGTGGGGTTATTGGTTTATTTTCTATGAAAAAATCTAGTTCATCTAGAAATGGTAAATAAAGAGTAAGATGAACATCTCTCCCTTCACAGCTTTTCTTAATAAAATAACTTAAATTCATAGGTTAAAAAACCTTGTTTATCTTAGCGTTGTTGGCATCGAATGTAAGTCTAAAATGTAATAATGATGATCGATTGATACGAAGATTTGTATGTACTATGAAGTGAGAATAATAAATCAACAAAAACATTTCTAGAGGGTTTAAAATTTTTCTAGGAGGATGGATAGAGGGAGCTTTCTATATCATAGCTCCCTTTCTATTAGTTGTAACAATGAACATCTACGCACATATGACCAAAAATATAGAAGAAAAGACCTCCCAAAAGTTCAGTGAACTAACGAAAGGTCTTCTCTAAAAATTTAATTGTATGGTGTATCAAAATAATGGAAGTTAGCAAAATGTTAGCATGACGCCACTAACCAACCCTCAAACCCTTTAATATCAAGGGTTTCAGGCAGCTATTACATCATGCCGCCCATAATTCTTTGATTTTCTTCGCATTTCGCCCTATTTCTTTTTACATGTTTTATTTGATGTTTCTGATTATAAAAACACATGCCATTTCGTTTATCCACGCATTTTTATTTCTTCCTGTGACCTTCTTGTGATTTTTTAAAAAGTCACTCTTAGCACCCTTTCGGGTGCTTTTTTCTTTTTCGAAAAATAAATAAAAAAACTTTAAAAAAGGTATTGACATAATATTTTATACATGTTATATTATAGATAACAAAGGAAAGCGAAAGGGGAAATTGAAATGAAAAACATTATGAAGCGTGCATGGGAAATTGCTCGTAAAGGACAAGAGAAGTTTGGAGGAAAGGTTAGCGAATACTTTGCAGAAGCGTTAAAAATGGCATGGGCTGAAACGAAGAAGGTCACAATCACTACTACTAGTGGAAGTAAAAGAAACAAGTCTTGGGTTGCTAAAATCACAGGGACGCACCCAAAATGGAAATTAAATCGTGAGTTTGTCGATGCAGTAGAAGAAAACGACTGGACTGGAAAAGTATTTGAACTAGAAAGTGGTATCTATGAAGTGTGTGATGCTGGCGACCGTGAGTTTATCAAAATTGATAACGGCGAAATTGAATATTTAGAGTATGAAGAAGTAACTGCGATGGTTGCTTAATATGAAACGAAAAGACTTAACGGGTAACGTGTATGGCGATTTAACTGTCATCAGATACAGTCGAAATGATCCTGTCAATCGCTCACCCATGTGGCTTTGTAAATGTACATGTGGATACGAAAAGGTTATACATGGGTATGCGCTAGAACATGGTCATTATAAAAGCTGTGGATGCAAACGAGCTGAAAAACGAGATGCGGGAGTTAAAAAACACATTGCAAAAGACAGTGTAAACGGAACTCGAAAAAGCGCCCTGAAAGCAAAATTACATAAAGGAAATACTAGCGGTCATAAAGGTGTAGCGTGGATAAAACAGCGAAATAAGTGGCGCGCTTATATCGGGTATAGAGGTAAACAAATTACCTTGGGGCATTTCGATAATAAAGACGATGCAATTAAAGCTAGAAAGTTGGCTGAGGAAAAATATCATAAACCCTACTTGGAGGATGAAAATGGACATAAATGAAATTAAGAACTTTATGCACGAAAATCTTTTGACTAAAAAAGAAGCCATGGAAATTACAGGGCAGTCACTGTCTGCTTTCGACCAGTCTGTAGCGACGGGTAAGCTTGTGCCTTTTTTCGAGAAAGGCAAAGGTCGAAGTACAGTAAGACTATACCTAAAAAACGATGTCGAAAGGTATAACGAACAGCGATTGAAACACCTTGAAAAATTTAATAGAAAATAATAAAAAAAGTATTGACATTGTATATTATGCATGTTATATTATATATAACAACAGGAGATAACATCGAGATAATAATTAGGAGGTAATAAAAATGGAAAAAGTACAGTTTGAAGGAAAAGAATTTACACTAACGCAACAACCTTACATTGACGGTCCATCGGGTGGGGAACCAATTTTCAAGGCGATGGCGATTGATACAGATGGCAACGAGTACGAGGTCGAGTGGGAAGTCGTTGATAATTGGGAGGAAGTCGCTGAAAATGGCGATGACCAAGAACTAGTCGAAGATTGGAGTGCACCTAGCAACGTAACGAAAATCTAACACGAGGGGCATCGTCCCCTCTCCAAATTAAAATTAGGAGGAATGAAAAATGAAATACGCTGAATACTTAAGAAGCGTCGAAGGATTGAGTGAAGAACAAATTAACAACAGAATGAGAGGAGCTGACTTCGAAAGCTACTCTGCATACTTGCGCTACTGCCGTGAAAACGGTATCGAAAGAGAACCTTACGAAGACGTATTTTGGGCGGACAGGTGGTAAGCATGGCTCTCGTACAATGCTCTTCATGTAAAGAGAAAATAATCGAAAATGATGACGAAGCCATTCTCGAATGCCCGTTTTGTGGAAGCACTGTAATAGAGGTATTAGAAGATTAGTTACTATGCTATAATTATTTTAGGGACGGCAACACCCCGTCCTTACCATATTAACGTATGCCCGACTATCCCCAGTCGGGCTTTTGTTTTTATTTAAAACCTTGCTTTACCATTGCGAGTGTCAACGTGTGTAAACGTATTATACTTGCCTACACCATTAAACAGCTTGTCTGCTTCACGATATACTCGACTAGGCGAAACACCTCTCACGACAATATCAGCAGCTTTCCCATATAGATGCTGACTATTTGATGCGCCACCCACACGTCGATTGTGTGCTGGTGTACGATACCCCGAATTGATTACTACAGCTTTATCACCTAGCCTGTATCGCAATTCTTCGAGTTTCAAAAGCAAATTGTTATCCATGCCACCGCTAGGTAGTTTTCCACTACCTTTACAACGAAACTCGCTAATTTTAAAATTACGTGTTCCCCTTTTCCCTACTTGATTCCGAGCATGGTCAAGAGCTTTTCTCGTCTCGGGCCCGATAATTCCGTCAACCTTGATTTTCTTGTTAAATCGCTTGTTATAGTCGGATTGAAATGTACGAACCGCCTGTTTTGTTTTTGGACCATTTTTCCCATCAGCGCCATACGGTCGCATAATCTCGCCATAACCTAGTTGGATAAGTTTTGTTTGTGCTGTTTTAACGCTCAATTTTCAGCCTTCCTTTCTTTGAGTTCTTGCATAATGATGTCAGCTTCTTGTGCTTCTTGCGTCACGCTATTGTTTTTCCACCAAGCCCACAATGCCATAGAGACTGTTGCAATGCTTGAAATAGCTTCATAGATTTGTTCTTCGCTAAATGGAAGTGGATTCCAACCGAGTGTGACTAACGTCTGATTAACGAGCAATATTACTAAAACAACTAGACGTACAATTGCTTGTTTCATAGATTTAACCTCCTATAAAAATTTATCAACGAGTAAATAAATAAAGCCACTACCGCCGAATATGGCGAATAGTAGCTTCCATCCGTTATTTAAATTAATTTTTTTTCGATTAAAAAACTCATCTATCATGCGATTGTTAATAGTATCAAGCATTTCCTTCTGTTCACGATTCCCCTCTTTAATTGACTCTTGCACGCTATCCATCTTTTGAGATAAACCTTGCATTGTGACTTCTAGCGCCGTAATCCTCTGCTCATGATTCTGCCATATGGGCATTTCCTCCAACTCCCTGTCTTTCAAAGATAACCGCCCCCCTTTTTTATCTCTTTAAGGCAAAATAAAAAAGCCTATTCGGCTAAATGTCCAAGTCCCTGGTCTTCTAGTATTTGTTTTACCTGAGGCTTAAGCAAGTTAGGAACATTTTCAAACGTTTGTTTCCCTTTCATAATGTATTCTGCGAAAATCATTGCTAACATATCGCTCATTCCTTTCCTCCATTTATTGTATACATGGCTAATTCCATGAGAGCCATTTCTAAGCGTTCAATATCAGTAGGCTTATTCTTCTCCCGCTCATACTCTTCAATCAACTGTTGCTGTCGCTCTTCGTCAAACACAAGTTTGCCATTTTCATATTTCCAACAACTAGAGTCTGACGTAAAAATATCATGATCATCTTCAATATCTAACTCAATTTCTCCTTCGGCATATGATGGTGTGCTTCCCCATCCATCTAGATAGCCTTTATCATCAACTGTGAAATAAATTTTCATACCCCCAACACCTCTGTCATAGCGAGTCTGTTATGCGGGTTAGTACCATTATCTGCATGACCCACAATTCTGTCATCATACACATATAAATATTTAAAAATAACTGTACTACCACGTCCAAGAACACATTTAATTCCTGCGCCATTGTGAGTAAATATATGGGATTTCGGAATAAAAGTAGGGTATTGATAATTGTGATTTAAACTCCCTTGTCCAGGTTCATACGCTTGCCACTTTATAAGCCAACCACTACGACATTGCGACAACGGTGTTAAAGGATAAATGGTTTGCGTATCAGTTGGATAACGCTCGCCAATCCATAAGCTTATTTGTCCGCCTTGTTTTAATGCGAGATATGCTGTAGTTTCGGGGTTGTATACAGTAGGCGATGGACTTTTTACTAACTGGATACCATCAGCTTGTACCCAATTGTTGTCGCCACCCGAAACCTTAACATCAAGATAATCCCCTGGTTGAAAGTTAGTGGGTATCGTAAAGTTAGTAGCAAAACGAATGGGTGTGTAATCATTGGGAACTCTGCTATACGAGTGATTGATCAATCTCGTGTGAAGTTGCCCTTGGTGGATATAATCCACTTCGAAACGTGGTATACCTGCCGCTTGTCCCCAGTGCCTTTTGAAATATCCTGATATTGTGTATGTCCCACCTGCTCCAATGCCTTCCTCAATATACTGCCTTACATAGTTTGCATTGCGCACGACAATAGCCTGCTCATCAAAAATAGGAGTTGCACGAAAATCGGGGTTTCCGTATTCAGGAACCCTCGCAACTTTAGGACTACCCGACTTTCTCCAATAAGGTTTTTGAATGTGATAATCAACATTTTCTGTGTTTGCTGGATTAATCATTTCATACCAGTTATATGTTGTATTTTCTGTTGCCCAATCAATTATTAAGTCCTCAAAATTATGATCTCCTAAAAGGTTCGGCAAAGGCGTAACTAACGCTTTAACATTGGATAACGCATCTTTTACAGTGATGTCACCTTCGTTTACAGTTACTTCGCCAAATGTCCCTGTAGCACCTGTAACATCTCCGCTAAAATGCCCGCTTTCCGCATATATTTCCCCTTTAAAATATCCGTTCTCAAAATGGGCATTTCCATCCAAATCAAGCCAAGAGACGGGGTTGCCGTCTGCATCATATTGCACAAGCCCGTTTATTCCGTCCCATTCAATGCGAGCACCTGTAATACTTGTTCGTAATGGCACCTGATTAACGTCGATGATACCCGTTTTTAACCGACTGGCATCTTTCGCAATATCATCTGTTTGCTGTTTCGTGTATGCGTCAACTTCTTCCGCGGTTGTCGGCGTCATTTTCACCCACTCGTTCCCAATGACGACATGAGGTACTTTTACATCACCAGACGTGTCTACCCATATAGGATTTTCCCCCTCTTTAATTGGAGGTGGTGTCTCAGACTCGATTTTTTTAGGCTCAGCATACTCACGAAGTTCGGCGGCGGTAATCCGCTTTTTTACCTCTCGCTGTAATTGTCGCCATATCGCATATACTTCTTCCTCGGTGTACTCTATAAAATCACCTAGTTTTATGTCCTTTTTAGCTTGTGACTTTATCGATCGTTCCTGCTCAAAGACACGAGCCTCAAGGTAAAGTGGCGGATTAAACTTTTCGTCTTTAATACGAATGGTGTCGCCAAATCGTATCTTCTGCCCTTCCAAACCTGGTACGTTTTCCAAGTCCACGACCGAACATTCGTACGTTACAACAGCATTAATACGCTTGTTTAATTCTGTACGTGTGTACTGTCGTAATTCCGCTAGCGTCATTTCCTGCCGCTCGGATTGCGGTTCGTAAACCTCGATAAGGTGTCGTAATTCTCCCGTAATCGGGTCGGGTCTACCCCATCGTTGTAAGGCTTCGTCATCCTCAACAAGCACTTCTAATCGTGTGCCATCCTCACGCTCGGGTCCGAGTCCAACAAGCGCCGTTACAATGCGCTCTGTGTTCTCAATTCGCCTAATTCCGTCAAGGTCTCTTCCAAATGTAGCCTCTCGTCCTCGCCATTCGCCTACTCGTTCGAGTAAATCGACAAATCGTCCCGTTATGCGATTTCCGTTATGCTCGACACGAAAGCGCAATTCTAGCTCAAAGTCTTTCGCGATTCGCTTTAACAACGAAAATGGGTCTGTATGTTCTTCGATTTCAAACGATAGTTGCTTGTCACTCTCAATGATTCCCGCTCGCCACCCCGTGTTATTAAGCGCAAACCCAACCATCATTGACGCAGTTTGATTGTTTCTCTTTGTCGGATAAATAACGTTTGCTTTTTTCAAATCGAGATAGCTCGCCGTAGAAACAACATACATTTTATATCCTTCTGTATCCCGATACTTTTCGCTTTCGTAAATAATAAATTCCTGCAAAGAACCATCTTCATCGGGAATAATGATGCGATTTCGGTCTTTCAAATGTTGCGTAAAGGGTTGATCAGCAAACGTATAAAATGCATACGTTTCAAGCGTATCCTCAAGCGAGCGACGGTGTGTGTCGTCGATGATAAAATCTGACGTAATGTCGTCGAGTATTTCGTCGCTTTGCCCGTCTGCTATATTTATGATAGGCACAACTACACCACCCCCGCCAGTTTCATCATCATCAAACATATCAACCGAGCCTATACGCATGCTTCCGAGTTGTGTTTCTGCCACGTTATCACCTCTTTCAATGAAAAAAGCACCTCATAATGAGATGCTTTGTTAAATATGTGTTAACACTATTGTATCGCCATCTATTTTCCTTATCCTAAAACGACCCGAATGCATTCCTTCAAAACCACTATTTGAATAAAACTCGATCGTTCCTAAAGACTTCTTATTTCTAATTACAGTTTTAAAAAAATCTTTAACTGCTTGATCACTGGATTTAATTATTAATCCCGTATCTGTTTTTTCATAAAAACCTTTTCCCAACAACTCTTCATTTTCAATTACAATTTTTTCAAACTGGCTCATCTTATCCCCCCCTTCCCATCTACTTATTTCGACAAGAAAAGAGGAAATCCTTTTCCAATAACTATCACAGTTAGTTGAGTATGCCTTTTTGTTTCCATTTTTCGAATACCTGTTTCCAGCGGGGTGTTATATTTGGGTGATTCACCAATTCACTAAAGTTGACTCCCGAATCATAGAAAAGAGTCACAAACTCTCTTATTGGTATCGTTTCGTGCTCCAACACTTCAATAACTTCTTCTCCTTTTAAATTAACAGTAACAGGTATGCTTGATTTTCTAACATCGTCTACTAGCATTTAAGCTCACCTCACAAGATGATGGAATTCACGAAATATTAAAAAATACATCATATAACATATCATCATTACTTTTATTTCGAATATCAACTCTCATAGTCTTTGTTTTAACTTTGATTACAGGCGACAGCAGTCTACGCTGTCCCTCGGATAAAAATTCTTCTTTTCTATACTCCATGATGTCACCACCCTCATTCATCCAGTTTAAAAAAATACTGAAGTCATGATCTTCATTGCTCAAGACTCCTACTGTAAAATAATTAACACGCGAATCAAATGTAAATCTTTTTCCATTTCTATATGCCATTGCTGTAACTTCCACATCTTGTTCGTGTAGATACTCCTTTAAACTCCCAGTTAGTTGAGTAGGCATTGGATTTTCTTTCGAAACGGGAACCCATAAGCCTTGTTCGTTTCGTGTGTAATTAGCAACGGGCAAAGGATTGTCTCTTCCCGATACCTCCCAATCATCCCCGCCCCAAAACTGCGGATAACCAAAAGGGATTGTTCGATTATCTACAGTAATAAACTCTTTTTTAAGCTGTTTATCTTGATATGGCATATTATCACCTACCTATATCTCGGTTTAAATCGTACTTTCGTATCGAACGCATTTTCGGGTAAAACCGTAAGCGTCGTAAAGCCTTTTGGCAAATCAAAATATTTATTACCAAGGTCTTTAAGACGTTTTATATCTTCGCCATTTAACAGCAACTCGTTATTTATGTGGTCAAACGTAAAAACATCGCCCTCATGAGCGATGTATGGTGTTTGGTCAACCGTGATTTGGTTGTATTTTTTTACAGTAATGCGGTTAATCCCTACTTCGTTAGCCTGTTGTGTATTTCCGTATTTCGCAATATCAATGCGTATAAATTTAAGCAGTCCTGCATATTCTTTTTTTACGTCAGGAAATGCTGTCGTGAGTGTATCGACGTGTCGCCCTGCTTGCGTGATGCGAGCGACGTAAAACCAGTACGTGTTGTTTATGCGAGTGACTCGTAAAAGCCCGTTCCACACTCGTTGTGTACGCATATCGTAGTTTCGACTCGAGATAGGATAGTTTACGAAATCACCTACATAAGGTCCGACCCGCGCTTCCACAGTTTTGCGTAAAATCCTATCCGAGTTATCCCACAGACGTAACAATCCAAGTTCATTATTGTTTTCGTCGTAATAGTTAGTCGAGATGCGAAACGTTCTTTCGGGTGTTTCAGAACGGACATTTACATAAAATTCAATTTCAAAGTCTTCAGAAGGATCTACTTCTGTAATAAGACGTGGACCATGCCAACCTGTGCCTGTTCCGTAGGATTGGACTTGTATGCCGAGACTCCCCTTGATAAAGCTACCTGTTGAGCCCGAGGGCGTATCCCACTGGTCAAGAGTATCGCCTATCTCGTCTAGTAGCGTAACTTTTTCTTCGACAACCTGCTCATCCACGTCAGCGGGACGACCGATCATGTTGTATCGTTCACCATCGCTAACCATCGCAAAAGTGACTGGTTGTTTTGCGGTTAGCTCAAAGATTGGCTTTGCAGGTGCTGTGCCTGGATTTTCTACGATGGCGCTGTCTTGCGTAAATTCTTGTGTGAGTTCTTGACCATACTTGTATGGGTCAGAACGTCTTATATAAATTGACGCATCGTGATGACCTAAATGTACTTTTTCTCCTGTTTCTTCCGAATTTTCCACAATCCCATAATATGTTTTATCGGGTTCATCGGGAAATATGATGGGAACAGGCATGTCTGTTGTTAAAATGTCGTTTAAATAGTCGATTGTTTCTCGTAAGTTTTTACTAATGATTTTTATGTCGATTTCCAATAACTTAGCAGGAGTTTCGACAGAATCAACATATTCACCGTCCATTCCTGTAACGGGGATTGTGTTAACTCTGAGTTGCGGCAATCCCCTTCCACGAATGTCTTTTATGCGAAAGTAAGGGGTTAAATCAATACCATTAAAAATCAAGTCATCACCTCCTAAATGCCCTTTTCACTCTTTCGTCACGGTCAATTTCCTCTTTAATAGGCTTCCAAATCACTTGACCTACCTTTCTACCGTCCATGTAAATGTCACCTGCTTCAATCTGAATAACTTGCCGTGTAGTTTGAGTTCTATTAACTATTCCACCACCACTACTGGAAACAGCACTAATCGGCAACACTCCGCCTAAAAACGAATTAGCAGACAACCCTTGTAATTTACGCAAACCAATAAATTCTGGTTGAATTTCACGAGATAAATTGTCAACTAATTTATCCATTGACTTTATGGCATCTTTAGAGCCTTTATCAATACCGATCGAAAGACCTTCAGAAGTCCATTCCCCAAACTGCTCAAATAGTTTTGATGGCGAACTAATTTTCAACATCGACTTAGCCTTATTTATAACGCCATCTACGACGCCTGCTACTGCTTCAATAGCCGATGCACCCATGTTTTTAATTCCGTTAATCAAGCCTCGTATTAAATCTTTTCCAGCGCTTAACATATCACCCACTTTTTCAGTAACTTTTCCTGGCATTTCTCCGATTTTCTGACTTACTACTCTTACAGCTTCGCTTAGCTTGTTCTGAATAGCCTGTTTCACTTCTTCAAATTTCTGTCTGGCGGTTGTAACAATTTCTGACGCTTTATTCTTGGCGTTAATAACCATTTCAGTAAAACGTCTAATTAAATCATTTTTAGCTTGTGTAATCCTGTCGATAATAGCTTGTTTAAGTTGTTCGAACCTGTCTCTTGCGTTATGGTAAAGTTGAGTTGCTCTTTCTATTGCTTTATCTTTCATTTCAGCAAAATATTTAACAACGCTCGCAACTAATTCTGTTACCTTTTCGACTGCCCGACTCAATAAATTACCAAACCACTCAATTATGGCATTTACCATGTCGGGAATGATGGAATTACCGACTAAAATATCGTAAAGGAATTCAAACCATCCAATAACAGTTTCCACAATTCCTTGGACAAATCCGACTATTCCATCCCATAGATTTTTGAAAAAATCGACAGCCGATTCAGTTGCTGCGTTCCAAAAATCGAGAGCTCCTTGGAAGTCGCCTTTAAAAATTGCAACAATTGCATTTACGACGTTTACTACAACATCAATTAAATTTATAAATGCGTTTATGATTGGTCCAACCGCACGGACAACGCCACTTAAAACCGATGACCAAACTACGATTGCCGCAACTACCGCCCCGCCGATAATCATTCCTAATGTTTGGAGGATGGGGAACAAACTTTCTAGCAAACCCTTCAGATCTTCCCAAATGGGCGTAAGCTGGCTAATCAATACATCTCGAGTTTCCATAAAAGTATCTATTAAAGGTTTAGCTGCATCTTTAACTCGTTCGAAAACAGGTTTTAATTCATCAAAGCGTTCACGAACCCATCTAACTGCGCTTGCTACAGCTGGGATTGCGGTATTAGCAATCCAACCAAAAACACCTTGAACAACAGGTTTTAAGCTATTTATAGCACCTTCAAGCGAGCCCGTTCCACCAAGTGCATCATCTATTGCCGCAATAATATCAGCAACACCCATGACCACCCATGTTTTCATGTTAGTCCATGCTGTTTTAATACCGCCGCTTGCAGTTTGAGCTGTTTCAGCAAATCCACCTTGCGCCTGATCTAATTCAATGAGTTTATCATTAAATTCAGACATAGTGATTTCGCCGGACTTTAATGCTTCATAAAAGTCATTAGTCGCACTTTCTCCTGTGAAACCAAATGCTTCAGCAGTTTCACGCAACGCAAAAGGCATCGTTTCTTGTAACGTTCTCCAAGATTGTAAGTCTACTTCCCCTTTAGCAAGCATTTGGACATACTGGTCAAGACCCCGCTGTGCATCTTGCGCACTTGCACCTGATGCTAAAAAAGCATTGTTTAACGCTAACGTAGTATCGACAGCACCCTCCAAATCACCTGTCATGATTGCGATATTTTGAGCAGTAGACGCAACCTCATCCAATCGAGTGGGTAAACCTTGAATGCCATCTGATAATTTATCAATCGCACGCTGTGAATCGTTAGCATCAAATCCGATTTGTTGCATAACTCTAGGAAAATTATTCAAGGTATCGTACCTATCGATTGCACCATCAAGTGAGCGTTTAACCATATCGATACCTTTATAGGCTAGTCCGACAAGCCCTAATGCTCCTGCCAGCTTTCCAACAGTAGCCAATCCTCTTTTTGCTGTACTACCTATTCCACTAAGTCTACCCTCGACCTTTTTTATATTGCCACCGACTTTAGAATCATCGAGAATAACCTCAATTTTTACAGAACCATCTGCCATATATACATTTCACCCCCATACTTTAAAATTCACTTAGTATAGGGGCTCAAAGGCTCTCTTATTTTTCAAATTTATTTAAAGTGTTACATCTAGTACACTTGATTTCAGCTTCACCTTTTAATTTTGCGAGTAATTTTGCGCATTTTTTACAACGTACTTCTTCAAGTTTCTTCATCGTTATCATCTTCCAATGCGTATTGTTTCTTTAACTTACGCAATCGTTCACGTTCTTTTTGCATTCCTTTACCAGTTGGCAACTCTGCTGTACGTATACCGACGATTCTACTAAATATAGAATCTTCACTTAATCCGTTTAATAATGCCTTAAACTTCTTCCAGTGTAATTTCCCTTGTTGTTCATATAAATCAATTTGATAAGTATGCATAAAACTAGCATAGATATATTCAGCATCTTGTACTAAGTCATACGCCCTTTTATCATCGTTAGGGATATCAGGCATTGGATTACCTTCTAGATCAAGAGTTTGATGTTCTTCTTCTTCAGAACCAATTGCGCTTTTAAACAAATCGATAAAAATCTTCTCTTTTGTTTCGATGTCATACTGTTCTAATTCGTCATTTACGAGCATCATTAAGCCCGTATTAATCTTTTCTTCATCGTTAATTTTTTCGTCTTTAATTAAGTCAAATAAACGTAATATGTTATCAAAGGACATGTCTAGTTTGTATTTAATGCCGTCAATTTCAGCTATATCTTCAATTGGATACGCTAAATTCATAGCGCTCACTTCTTATTGTTTTGTTTGCTTTTCTGTTTATTGATTTTTTCTTTTGCTTCTAAGTATTTTTTCGCTTTGCTAAAATTGTCGTTTCCTAAACGCTTATTTACTTCTTCTTTTAAACCTTGTGAAATCTGAATGAAGTATTCAACTATAATAAAAATAGACGGTGATAATTCATATAATTTATCAAATGAGCCATCGCCTAGCATTGCATCGACAATCTCACTGATTGCCTTTTTCTGTGCTTCAAAATCATTTTCATCAACTTCATTTATTTTCCTTCTAATGTCCAGGTCTGCATCGTACAGCTTTTTTAAATTCTCATCTGACATATCAAACGCTAATTTGACATCGCCAACTTCTATCGGAATCACATGCGTTTTCGTTTGAATTTTAATAGCCAATTAAATCACTCCTTTTAAATTAAAAAGAGGGCTGTATTTAGCCCTCTACTCCACCGCCACCTGTATCATCGCCGTTGCGTGTAATATCAGGCTTCCTGTCCCAAGCAACCGTAAAATTCAAAGGCTCGTGAGCCGAAGCCTCTCCGCCTGTTGTAACTGGCTGTGTAACCGTCGCTGGTCCTTCTAATATAGCTCCGTCCTGTCGCACCTGTTTGTACATTACTTTTCTACCATCACCAGTTTCAAATTCAAGCGAACGAATAAATTGATGAGCAGGGTCTTCATCATCGTACATACCCTCGAAAGCCCATGTCATTTTAACTGAAATAACGTCTGTTTCTGGTGTACCATCGCTATCGTAGTACGCAGTATCATCCGTTTCTTCTTCTGATGATGGCTCAACATTAGAAATCCATTTTGCCAAACGCATGTAATCAGGTTCAGTATCACCTTCTGGAACTGGAGCAATATAATGCTCTGTTAAAGCGTTCTTTTTTCTAGCCATTTAAATCAACTCCTTTATAAATTGTAATTTTCGCACTAATAGACAGCGCATAAATAAAAAAGCCCTGTTCGTCTTGACCGACGATAGAAACGGGGCTTGTTATATTTATCGATTCAAAATAAAAAGAATCATTTTCGCTTTTTATCGTGTTTTCTTTTAGATTTTCTAAAACTCTAGCAACCTTTGACAACGCTTCGATACAATGCAATTGATTTTCGCTTTTAGCATTAATTTGCACGTTTAAATTCTTGTCTCGAGCTCCGTCAAAATAAACGATTTCCTCTCCGCCTGGCATCGCCATTGTACTAATTGATTCACCGATGTCTAATATTCCAACGTTAGACCAAGCGAACAAATCAAGCGTATTGATATAATCGTTTAACCGCCATATAAAATCTAACTCTTTTGGGGTCATATTTTCATCGCCCTTCCTGCGACACGTGCCCACGACCTACCATGAATCGCTTTTGCTTTTAAGTCCCATCGTGCTGTTGTTCCTGGCTTAGAATATCGTCTAGCAGGTTCGTAAAAACGTCTGCGTGCATATGGAACGTTGTAATAAATCGCTTTACCATCGATTGCTATTGTTGATTGATTAGCTAAATCACCCCTTAGCCACGGGACATAAGGTGTCATATCCGCATGGACTTGATTAACTAGTGCATATTGTCCTAGCCTTGTCATTCTCTCGGTTTTCGGTTTAACACCTTTTAAGTCAATGTCTACATTTACTTTCATTTATATTACTTCCAATTCATAGTGCCTGACTTTATTTTTCATTGGAAAATAACAGTCAATTACTTTTTTAAGCACATAGGATTTGTTGTTAAACGTTATTTTCGATTCTTCCACGAACTTTTCAGGTATGTTGGTGCTATGCGTCGCATCTACGAAGATAACTGCATTAGCAAGAATTTTCGTGTCTGTGGTGTCCCTGCTAAAAACTGTGGAGTCATCGAATCTGACATGCTTAATAATCACTGGATCTGAGTAAAGAGGGTTTCCATATGAATCTTTACTAGGAAGTTTTTCTTCATAGATAATGTCGTGAATCAGCCATCGTTTAGGTAGAGGTCTAACTCTCATGACCTCACCCCAATACCCCTGTACAATAATCCAGTCCCAGAAAGGTACGTATAAACATCATCAGAAACAAGATTATTTTTCTGTTCATCTTGTCCACTGGAATTCCTTCCACCTTTTGAAACTGACGTTCTACCAATCTGAACGTGTCCAGGCTCGTTAATCCCATGAGATGAAGTAGCGCCCATATCGTAAAAATACTCAATTTGTGCAGCAAGCGCTTTTTTGAATTGTTCCTTTCTAAATTCAACATCTGATTCCAAGTCATTATGTCTATAAAAATAGCGAGTGATGCTATCTAAAACACCACTCGCCCTTTTTAATAGTTTTTCAAACTCGGATTGCTCCATTTCTTCAAAGCCTAAATCAATATATTCTTCATAGGTTAAATAAGGCATTTAATCACCTTCTAACAGTTCAATCAGTTCCTTTTTCGTTGCATTTTTCTTGTACTCGACTCCTTTTTCGTCAAGCTTCTGTTTTAACTCGTTAACCGTTAAGTCGCTGTAACTTTCTTTTGATTGCGTTACGAAAGACATAATTTCCGCTTGATTTTGTGGCATGTTCCCGTATTTACGGACGATAGAAACAACTTCGCCAGCTTCAACTTCGTGTGTCGTATAGCCGATATGATTTCCTTGCGACGGATTATACGACTTGACACGTCCTTCTTCGTCACACATGACTAACGTACCTGCTGGAAGGCGTTGCGCCGCTTCTACGTTCCAAATAGGATTGTTTTTAATTACAACATCCACCTCTTGTCCTTCTTCCAAGTCAACATTTGTCACAAAATCGGGTATCCAGCCTAATTCAGATTTTTTTAGATAGATTTTGTCATATTCACGATTTTCTACAGAACCTATTCCGGCCAGAGCAACTAGTCGGTTAGCCGGAATGTCCTGTATTACCTGCGCTCGGAAAGATGTCATTATCCTTCAACACCTCCACCGCCACCGAATGTAACCTTAGCAACAGCTTTCTTGTTATCGTCTAAGATAAACTCTCCTGCTTTACCCGCTCCTTGAAGTGCTACACCATCGAAGTCCTCAGACTCGATTGTACGTGCTGTATTAATACCAGTGAACGCCTTACCAACGTTCGTGATGTACGTATAAGCAACGTCGCCCTCTTGAAGCAACGACTCAGGGATTTTCTCGATAGCAAACTCTTTAAATACCAAAATGTTGTTTTGGTCAATATTTGCGCTTGAACCCTTCGCTGACGTCGTGAGAGGATGGTCCACGATAGCATTGTATAACTGCGGCGTGACTTTGGCGACCTTCGTTCCGATAGCTTCAATGTTCGTATAGTAGTTCACAAGGTTGTTAAACAATTCCAAAACCGCATCGCCGCTATAGTCAGCAAGTTCTTCCTCATGGCCCGCTGAGCTTGAAATAAACAAGCTGTGTTGTTGGTTAAATTTACGTATACGAGCTTGTGCTTGCAAGTCTAAACGGTCTGCGACTGCTGATTGAAAGTCATTATTTACGGTGTTACGATCGATCCCCTCATGAAAATTCCATTCCCATGTATAAGGCACAGGTGTATCAGTGTAAATGATTTCCGTACGAGGACCGAAGCGTGTGCTATTCCCTGTTCCAGTTCCAAATGCTACATCAGGGTCTTTATCGTACCCATCGCCCACAACAACAGGAATATCGCTCGTTTTGACATAAAACGCTGTTTCATTGTGCTGTACACCGTCAAGCGCTTCGATTTCGCCACCGAAGAAATCACGGAAATACGCTTGTGTACGGAATACCGCTTGTAATAACTGCTTGAATTGCACTTGATAGCTACGTGCTGCTTGATTGTTGTTTGCTGTTGACATAAATATCATGCTCCTTTAGTTGTATTTTGCTAATTTTTGTTTGAATGGATCTGTAATAACATTTCCATCCGATTGATGCTGTCCAGTTGTAAATTGTGGTTTGGGTTCATCTTGTTGTTCTTCTTGTTTCTGTGCAAAATGAGGGTATTTTTCAATTACTTGCTTGATAGCTGAATCCATATCCACATCATCAGAAACATAATTTTTAGCAAGTGCTACAACATCTTCTACTGAGTCAGCTATAACCCCTTGTTTTAATGCACTTAATTGTGCTTTTAATGTTTCGTTTTCTGTGGTTGTTTGATTAAGATTATCTTGGAGTTGTTCTAACTGTTCAGCTTGCTTTTCTTGTTCTGTTTTCTGTTGATCTTGCCACTCTTTAAATTTCTGAAAGCCCTCTTTTGCATTTTCAAAATCTTCAATACCTAACTGCTTTAACAGCTTTTCTTGAGCCTTCTTAGCTTCACGAGCGGCGATATTGTTTACATCCTCTTGAGTAAATGTTTTCTCCTCTGATTGTTGCTGGGAACCAGTACCCGATTGTTCTTCATTACCTCCAGATTGTTCAGATGTCTGGTCATCTTCGCCCTGTTCAGCGAAAAACTGCAAATTTAAAGGTAAAAATCTATTTTCCGACATATAAAATCCTCCCTATTGGGTAATTTCCTTTCATTTCTTTAACGCCTAACGAATAAAAGGCAAAATAAATAAGCCTTTTAACGTCATGCTGAGGACAAGTGTTAAATTACTCTCCTAAATACCTTTTCTATACAGATACTTCTGGTCTCACCAATTTAATATTTCCATCCCAATCCTGTAAACAAGCTTCACTTTCATTTGTTTCAATCACTTTATAATCTTTATGCAAGATGATGTTTTTTTCTGAAATTGAAGCTATTAAAATACCCTCTCTATCGACAATGTTAATCACTTTCACACAATCACCCTCTCTCTTGAATATTCTCTTGTTCGTCCTGTTTCATTAATAAATTCCCTCATTCTTGCTTGACGGTTTCGTAATAGCTTCTTTTGTTTTTGGATATTTCCCTCATCCCCTATAATTTCAGCGAGTTTTAACTCCCGTTTCGCTTGTCGTATTTGTCGCTCATAATAGCGTTGTTTTTCACGTAATTCACGATTATGTGTCATTTCCGATTCGCTATATTGAGGTTGATTGTTTTCCATGACACCATCTACAAAGGGGAAAAACATATGCCTGCAGTTAATTCCTCTCAAACCGCTCGGCTCTCCATATCCAAATTCATAGATTGATGGGTATTTACTGTCATTTTCAGAAATAGGCTTAATTGATGCAACTTTACCCTGTATGTGGCTACAAATATCACGTGGATCTGGTAAAGCACTCACTAAAACTAAATCGATGTCGTAATCTTCCATCCTCGACATCCTCAAATCATTATAAGTACGGTTTACAGTCGAACGAATAACTGTTTCAGCGTAACGTTCTAAATGCCACACGTTTCCACCTCTATCAACAAAGGCTGTTTCTATGCCTTTTCTTGACCATTCAATTACCGTTTCAGCAATAGCCTTATTTGTTGTTTTCAGTCCAGATAGAACTTTACCTGTCGTTTCCTCTACGATTCTACGATACATTCTAGTGACTGTACCCTCGCCATAATTCGTTGTAATCAACGTTTGATTTACAAAGTTATCCAGTTCCCTAAATGTCTGTCGTATATAAGATTCCATAACAGCGTCTATCTGTGTAGGTAGAGGTAATGTGTCACGTATTCCTTTAAGTTCATAATCAATACTTTTAATTGTTTCTATCCCTGCATTATGAATAGCTTTACGAATCTCTTTTTCTGCTATTCCTGTCGTTTTTGAAAGCGCCCTGACTGTTTCATCGTTTACAAGTCTTAACTGGTTCATCTTGTCGATTTGCCACTCTAGCACATTATCGGAATCATAATGTTTGCTTGTTTTCAATCGTCTAGCAATCATTTCAAATATTTCCTGTTCTAATGCTTGATAAACGTGTGTTACTGGTTGAGTGTACATATTCAATTGATTAGGTGTGATTTTAGGACGTTTAGGGTTCATTTAATCAGTCCTTTAAAGCAACAATTGTGCTACAGATAATGGAAACACAAACGATTATAACTGTATAAACACTCATTTAATCACTCCCTATCACCAAACAAATGAGAATCATCAGGAGGCTCGGGCATCATCTGCCTTGATTCGTTTGCAATTTCTTCAATCACCTTCAATGCTTCTTCTTCTGTGATACCGAAGATTTCACTAATAGCACGAACACGTGACTGTAATTCTGCTTGTACTAGCTTCACCTGTTTATCAATTTCAGCGCCTTTATCCTCAGCAATCGAATCGTCAAACGCTATTGAAACTTCATAATCATCTTTAGCAATGAAAAGCGAATACTGCTTTGCTAGTGCTAAAATAGCGTCAATAAGTTCTTTTAGTCCTTCTTCAATAACGATTTCATGTGATTGTTTGCTCTTGAACGTTTTAGACTGCTCGGAAATAACTTCAGTTGCAGTTTTCATGCTTTGCCCATCAAACGTAAAGGTACCGCTTGAAAATCCTGTCTGCATTGCAAATAAGTTGAGCATAGCATTTATAGCTGCAATGTGTTCCTCGACTCGTAATTCGACGGAAATATCATGTATTTTAAAATCGTCCATTTCACCAGGCAACGCTTCATACGTTTCATCTGATGTATCAAAATAACGATGCATTCGCCCGTCCATCGGGTCAACAACAGATTTAACCATGTGTTCAGGGACGATTATTCTTTTCTTCCCTAATCTAAACTCTCGATTAAATGAATCAAATGCAACATCAATGGCTTTCATAGTGTCTAATGCATTGGCGAATAAGCTAATTCCAAGTGGCGACTGTGTATCAATGTTATTCGCTGTATTTGGCTTGAAGTAAACAAACAACGGTTTTTCAATCGATGTCATTCCAACGACTGGTTCTAAACTTTCGTACTCTTTTAATGTGTTCAAAGGCACTGGAACGCCTAAATCAGTTCCGTTTCGTGATTCGTACAGCTCATTGGTGACAGTATATATACCATTTATCCACTCATGCCACTCAAGGTGTGTGTATGTCTTATCTCGTCTTTGAATTTGATTGATAAAAACACCCTCACGAATCGTATCATTTGACCAAGATACTGGAACGAAGCAATCTGCTGTAACAAATGACAGCTTAATCTCATCATTCTCGACATATGGCTTAACTACCATGCCACCCATAGCGAAACTGTATTCTAAGTAATCTTGAAACTTCTTACTAAATTTATTGTTTTTAAATACATCAAAAACAAATTCTGATGTTTCGTTCTCGTTATCTCCTATTGAAATCTCACATTTTTCGTTGTAAACAAGGCTCGCCATCTCGTTTGCGCTGACTTTAGCCATATTCAACGTGTCCATTTTTCGTTCCTTTGTTCCATCAATAGTTTTATATGTGAGTTTGTGCCAATCTTCGTGATAGCCACTATAAAGCTGTCGCCACATGTCGATGTATCGATACATTTCTTCGTTTATTGGGATGTCTTTATGGTTTTCCAATGACTGTATACCTTTTAAAATACCCAAGTTGTATAGCCACCTCCTAACAGCGTTAAATGCTCGTTTAAACATTGTTTCACCACCTAAAATTTAAGCCCTAGCTTGCGTAAATTGTCGTTTACGTAATAAATAAATGCGTCGCATGTATGGTCATCTACCTCAATTACACGCGGATTGTCTGAATCTAGTGTTTTTTCATCCCACTGGTATTTCTTATGTTCTTCGATGAAAACCTTATTATTAGGTGTATCCAAATAATAAAAACGTCCATCTGCTAATAGCGAATGCACGTTATCAATCATTTCTATTTTCTTTTTCTTTGCTATTGGGTGTAGCCTTAACCCATAATCTTTAAATATTTGATTTCGTAACGCTCCTTCGGCCGAATCAATTGTCATCGCATCAATAGGCTTGTTGTATTTTTCACGTATTTTCGTATACCACTTGAAGTATTCTTCTGATAATTCACTTGGCGCTTTCTTGTTAACTTTGCTTTGTGGACTATAGTAATACGTATCTAGCAAAATAACCTTTCGTTTTGCAGTCAGTCCAAAAGCAAGATGAGTAGTAGCGCTCACTTGATGTCCAGTATCTGTCGCTGTATCAATTAAAACCAATGGATCATCATCGAATAACTCGTCAATAGGTTTAAATAATGACATATTATACACGTTTGTTCCTAGTCCAACAGGTTCGCCCAGGTACAAGTAACGGTAATAATCATAATCATTACGCTTGATACGCTCTATGTCCGCAAGCATCTGTTCAGTAACGAAACCTAGTTCGTCATCTTGATAGCTAGAATGATGCACTAAATAGTCATCTTCACCAATCATTGAATCAGACCATTCATTTATCCAACTGTATGGATTCCTAGGCGGATTGTAAGACCAAAAGAATTTTACATGTGGCGCCATTTCGTGAACTTGTCGCATGAATGTTACGTTTGTCTGGTCAAAGTCCTCCACATCATCAAATTCTGCTGCCTCTTCATACCATACCGCAATGATGTCATTAATGTCATTAGATTTGAGCTTCTCAAACTGATCTAGTCCATAGAAATAAAATGTAGAACCAGTAGCATTATGTGTAATCTTAAATGGTGCAACAGTTGCTTTAAAGTCACCACTATCATTACCTGCAACAACAGTAAAACCGAATTTACCGATTGCCCACTGTATTTTGTTATAAACACTATCACGAATCGTACTAGCGACTTTACGCAATACAACAACGTTAGCTTTTTCGCCTTTAGCAATGTATTGAATCATCATGTAAGCAAGTTTCAACGCAATAACAGACGATTTAAACGAGTTACGACCGCCTTTTAGGATGTTGTACGGTTTTTTTGATGTCCATACACTTTTAAAATGAGGATTGACTTCTTTTTGTATATTGATAACGTGTTTTTTAGTCGCTATCATCTTCATCAGTCCAAGCATCTACTATTGTTATTTCTGGTGGAGCGCCTGTTGTGTTTTCACGATTCATAGCGTCTATTTCAGCATTAGTCTTATCAATCTGTGCCTGCATACGTTTAATTTCAAGCAATCTATCATCATCATGAGTTGATAGTTCCACGTATTGCTTAAGCATATTGCGTAATTCTGCCATGGATCTACTCAATGAATTCATAAATGTAGCCTGCTTATCCCAAGAAGCATGAACTTCAATTTGTATTTCATCAGCAAAATCATCTGAACGTTCTTTCGTTTTGAATGTCGCATGATCGTCTTTATTTTCAACATACATAATTTGTTGCGCTCTTATGATAGACGCAAACTGCATTTGTATGTTAGTCCAAAGTATATCTAACGGTTTAATCTCGTTTATGCTGTTCATAATTTCCAATGTTTCGTCTGGAAGGTACTTAGCAAATAAACCATGTGTCCTGGCATTACTATTGCCTTTCATTTTTTCAGGTGGTGGACCAGTAGATTTTCCACCATGCATACGACAACGACCATTTGCCATAGCACCATTTTTACACGGTTTACCCGTTCGTGTTTTGGCACCACATCGTTTTCTTGTATGGGGTTTGTTATGCATTTACATTCACACCACCATCCCATTGTTGTATTTTTAGCAATGAAAAAAGCACCTCAGTGGGTGCTAAAATAAACTTTTAATATAGTTTTTTCCGACTTCTAATAAAATATCGAATGGAACATTAGTTACTTCCATCCCTTTATTCTTGAAATATTTTTTCACATTCTCCCAAACATTGTCATTTTCGAATGTTTCATAAAAGTCATTGCCCTTCCAACCTAGATATAATGAGTAAAACAAACTTTCTCCATCATCATAAGCCTTGATACTCCCTTCAATTACTCCTGCTTGTTCCATTATTATTAAATGGTAGTGCAACTTTTCTTTAGATACTTCCTTGTCAAATTTGAAATCATCCTCGAATGTCCTACTTTCACTATCTCCAATTTGTCGAATAATTTGATAAACAATATTCATGTCTCTTCTCATTCAATCACCCTCCTGCTTAAATATTACGACAAAGAGGGCTGTTTTCCTTCAAAAAAAATAAGCGACTGCCACTTTTAAAGGGACCCCTGCTCGGAAATGACAATCGCACTCATATGATGTAACCTCCTGTTGTTTAATGGGCACAGCGGGGAAAGCCTTGTCTAGTCATTTACTATGAGTAAACGACACATCCCGACCGCTCGCATTGTCCTCTTGCGGTTGAGTGGCTTTTCCATTTTAAGCCAATTAACAATGCTCGGGATGTACTCTTCTAGCCTATAATCCCAAGTGGAACTATAGCGTTTAATTCTTGCGTCATGTTCGACAAATACACACACATAACACATAAAGTAAATTGGTAATAGTAACGGGGGATTTAGCCGCACCGTCCTGCCTCCAATTTTACACTGCAGATTTTTCATTTTGCAAAATAGCTGTAATTTGTCTATTTTGTCTAATTTGTCTTACAATCTCGTTTTTCTGTTTCTGAACATAATCTTTCGAAACATTTAAGTGCATTGCGATTTGTCTATACGTCATTTCATCAAGTAAACAGTCGTAAATAATCTTTTGTCTTTCGTCTTTCAGAACTTCGACTGCTTTTTCTAATGCATAAACATAGCGTTGGTATGTTTGTAACCTCTCAATCTGCTTTTGTTCTCTCAAGTCCATTTCTTCAAGTTCTGCGACACTCTTACCCCTGCTACCTTTTGGCAACGTGGCTTCTATTCCGTATTGTGCCACGCCCCATGATTTCATAGGAAATGTGGAACCATATATAATCTTCTGAAGTCTTGTAATCTCTTTTTTCATCCAATTATAATCACGTATTAATTGAGATATATCCACCAAGACCCCTCCCATATGCTATAATCAAGTTGACATGAATTGACTAGCTGGGAGGAATCTCAGCTTTTATTTTTCCTCTAGCAATTCTTTAATCTTAAAAACCTTCCAATGCGCTGCTAAACGTTCATTTGCGATAATAATTTTTATCTTTTCAATAAGTTCTTTTTCATTCATTTCTCACCCTCCAATGCTTCTAAAATTTCTTGCTGTCGTTCTTGTTCGACAATAGATTTTAACTCCTGAAAATGTAAAAAACATTCAATGCAGTACAGTTCGTCATCAATTATTTCCATTCTTTCACGATTATCCCATTCCTTACATGATGCACACGGCGCTATAATTAACATTCCTCACCCTCAAATCCCTATAAACTTTATTAATTCGCTTTGTGTCCGATTGGTCTTGATTACCTGATGGATAGCATTTTTTACCCCGCCATATTCTCATCTGACGAAACAAGCAGCAGCTCCCGCCGATGTGTCCACTGCCTGTTTTCCTGCTTAACCAGTTCTTTGTTTTCACCCTCTGCATACACTTCCACGACCTGTAGCAATTCACGGTCAATGCTCGCTACCTTGCGTTCTACCATCCATCTAGGAGACAATTCGACCACCACCTTTGATCTGTTTTCGTAATTTCTTTATTTCGTTTTTCAGATATCGCACCTCTTTACTTTCGCTAGGTTCTAGCGTGATATTCATTGCCTGCATTATCCTTCTTAGCTTCGGAATGCTAATTGTTTTTTGGTGTTTTAAAGCATGTTCAAACTGACGTTTTGCTTCTTTATACTTCATGCCATCACCTTTTGAGTTTTTTTAACTTGTCTAATTCGATCCAGCCATGCACTTTGTCAAATGTGACGACTGACAATTTATGCGGGTATTTCTTTTCGAACATTTTTCGTTTGAGTCCGAATGCTTGCGTAACTGCTCCCTTTACGTCAACGACCTCAATCGAACCGTCTAAGTTGTGTATTTCAAAATCTGCTATATAATCGATGGGTCGGTGTCTTGTTCCATTTTTCTCAAATCCGTCTAACAATCTATAACGTGGCTGTAGCTTAAAATCTTTAATTTGCTTTGCTTGTTTCAGCCAAACAAGTTGTTGGTAATAACGAGCTTCCATCTGACTGTCAAATGTGTGTCCATCCAATTCCACTTTGCGGTTTCCATATTTAGACTTACGACTCCTTGTCTTCCTAAATTCCTGTGTTGTCATCCGCATCGTCATTTTCCCGACTCTCCTTCACGATCCCCATAAATACCGCAAATAATATGACCAGATATATCCCGATGGCAAGTGCTGCCAATTGATTGTAATAGTGTCCATAACCAAAACCTTTATCTATAACAAAAGCTATCCAATATCCGCAAAGACCGTATAAAACTGCCATTAGCATCATCACGATGATTAGCTTTGTTAAGTCTTTCAATCTACTCACTCCTTCACCATCACTGCCCGCCATGCAGTTGATTCAGTAGTTTTAATAAATTCACTTTTACCATGTCTATCTTTCTCAAAATGCTTTCCATAATTCATAACAGGCTCTTTCATGATTAGTTTAAAACCACGTTTTTCTAAATCGCTAATCGCTTGGTCCATCTCTTTTTTAGTTCTCCTATGTAAAGGTATGCGAAAAGCCATCAGTATCCCACCTCCTGCCTACGATGATTTTCAGCGTTTTTCTCGAAATAGGCTTGTTCGATTTCTACCCAAGCGAAACCTAGTATTCCGCCTAAACCAAAGAACAAACTCCATACCCTTTCATATTCAAACTCCACTTCTTCCCAATCATTATCTCGATTTAGAACACTAGCGAAATAAGATATTTGCCCGAACAATTCGTTAAATTGGATTACTGCGTCGTCGTATTTAATTGGTTCAGGGAAAATATCTTGTTTTATTTCTATTTCCAATCCAATCGACAATATAAAGTGCAGACAATCAACGTATTCTTCTAGGAGTGGATTGAAGTGATCCATAGTAAACCCATAATGTTCATCAGCTAAAGGGCAATCGATATTTTCTTCTCTTACAAATCCGCATTCCGAACACTTGAAACTTGATGTGTTTGGCTCCTGTTTCTCACTCCAAAACTTGAACCCTCGCCATTCATTAGCCAACTCGCCTAGTTCAACCTGCAACGCTAAAATCTTTTTATCTAGCAAATTCTGCCCCTGCAGTCCTTTTTCCTCGATGATACGTTCGTCTAATTTACGTTGCGTTTCAAATAGTTTTGCAAGATTCATTATTTATCAGCTCCCTCAAAATGCCTGTCTATTTTTCCAATAATTTCATTAGCATCACAGCAATGGAAGTAAAACTCCGTTCGCTCATACCCACAGGCTACTTGTGACAACAGCTCTCTGATGACCTGTAACTCATCATCATCAAAGTTCATACCTTCGACCTTCTTTCATGGCATTTTCAACATATACAAGGGCTAATTTCCTTAAGGTGTTTAATTCTTCGCAGAATTTCTTATAGGCTTCCTCATACTCTTGACGCTGGTAATCGACATTGACTACATCTTGTTCAAGTAGTTTTTCTCTCTCTTTCAAAATGCGAATTTCAACCTTTAGCTCTTCAACCTTCTCTTCCGCTTCCTCCGCTTCATGAACGAGTTTCTCATAATCTTTCGAGAGTTCGTTATAAAGTTTTTTATAGTCTACATTTTTTTCTTTTAATTTTTCCTCTAACCGCTGTTTTAGCTCGTCATATTCTTTCTGCAACTTTTCATATTTCGACTTTTCAACCGTATCACTCTTAACAATACGCTTTGCTTTTTCAACCTCAATTTCCGATTTGTTTTTCTGCTTCCAATTCGCTAAAGTCGAAGAACTCACACCTATTTCCTGTGCAATTTCTTTGTCTAGTAATCCTTTTTCTGATAATTTGACATATCGTGCAACTGTAATAACAGAACCCCTTGGTCTTCCTGGTCTTTTGACTTCTTTCTCAGCAACAGCCATTTTATTAGCCCCTTTCTTTTCCTTCTCTTTAACGTTTTCACCTCGATATTTCGCCAATTCTTCAGGTGATAACTTATAAGTTTTAACCGAATTGTCGAACGGTTTATGCTCACGTGTTCCGAATCTCGGTTCTCCTGTTCTATATGGTGAAATTTTCACAAGTCTACCCACCACTCATCCCTCCCTTTACCTCAATCTCAATCTGCTTTTCTTCAACATTCACTTTCAATCTCGAAACAGGATTTTCAAAGACTCCTGAAGCAACCATTTGGTTCACGAGTGAGTCAAAACATGCAGCAATCGCTTTCCCTGTCGGGCGTTCGGGAATTTTAACCCAGAAGAGTTGTTTTTCGCTCATTGGTCAAGCCTGCTTTCTGCGAAAGTTTTACTTTTTCCATGTTAAGCACCTCTTTCCAATCGTTTTTCAACTTCCCGTAATCGTTTCTGAAATTCAGCGTATGAATTATCATTTTTATTACAGATAGGGCATTTCTTGACCTCAATGCCGATTGCCCTGTCTGCGTAAATCAGTCCTGTATCGTTGCAGTACTCGCACATTTCAAACACCTACCAGTCTATGATTTAATTCTTTTCTATCACCCTTAATCACAACGCAATAATCACGGCACATTTCATAAATCCTTGTTCCAAGCGCTTCGTCAATGTCGCATATTTCATCGATTGTCAGTTCAGACGACACCATTATTGGCTTGTGATTTAAGTAACGGTGATTAATGACTGCGTATGTTTGCTCTACTTGCCAATCGGTCGCTCTAGGTTTTCCATTTGCGGGTTTAAACAAGTCATCGATAAACAGCACATCTATCTGTTTCATTCGCTCTAACTTTTCTTCTAACATGTCAAAGTCGTCTTTTAAGTCATTAAACCCTTCGACAAACGGAAAATAAAGAACTGGGATATGCAATTTGCGTATAAAATTATTCGAAATAGCGGTTAGCAAATGCGTTTTCCCGACTCCTGGCTGACCAAGCAACGCAATGCTATTTTGCCTTTTTTCCCGAATATCTTTGAAACTTTGAAAATAGTTCAAAGCACATGCGTAAGCATCTTTAATGATTTGCGGTTTTCCGTCCGTCTTAAAGTTTTGAAAACCGAGTTTTTTAAATTCATCCGTAATTTCACTAGATTTCATCAAACGCTGCGCTTTCCGCCATTCAACACAATCACAACGTATCCAAACATCACCATGTTCACGCTGTTCTATACGTCCTTGTCTGTCCTGGCATTTAGGGCATTCATACTGTGTTTCGTTTTCGATTAATCCATCCGAGTTGTCCGCCAGTGATTGAGTCTTCTCTTTCAGGTTGGCTAGAACGTCCTCGATACTGGTGAAACGTTTTTTCATTTCTACCACCTTTCCTACTATTTGGGTTTTCAAGTATTTTACTAACGTATTTTAAATTTCTAGCACCATACAACACAGCTTCTCTCATAGCATGAATCACTAGCGTTTCTCCATACGTGTCAATCAAATCACCTAAGTTATCTGCAATGGTTTCTGTAAGTGTTCCAAATCCTTCGCTTTCAAAAAACACGAAAGGGTTCACGCGCGTATTATCATCATCATCTTTATAATTCTTTACATTCTTTACATTCTTTACATTCTTGTTTGTGTTCACTCGCTGTTCATTTGTTGTTCGTTTGCTGTTCATTTGTTGTTCATTATCGAAATTGTTTTCTTGATTCCCCTCGTGATTACGCTGTTCGTGGCTGTTCATTTGTTGTTCACTTTTTAGGTGTTGGTCAGGGTGGTTCGATGCGTCACTAGAAAACCTCTGTTGTTCACTTTGCTGTTCATTTTCATCGTCATAATCTTGATAAACCCGCCAATTAACAATGGTTATAACTGTGCATTTGTTGTTCGTTTTCCTGTTCAACATTTCCAATTCTTCTAATAGTTTTAAATACCGTTCCCAAGTAGAAGGAGACTTTTGTTCTTTTGGTCTTGTTCCATGATTTAGTTCATTTGCAGCTTCATTTCTTCCCCATATAAACTGACCTTCTTGTAATGTGACAATTTCTTTCCCTACTAGCTGTTTATGCTCTTTGTGACTTGCTTTTAGAAGACAATACATCCAAAGTTTCAATAGATATGGATCTTGAAAAACTGGATTATTTAATAGTTTCCTATGAAGTTTTATCCACCCTTTTGAAATCATAAAATCACCACTTTTAAAGTAGCTGGGAGCTGAAGCTCCCTAGCTTTAATCAAAAGAAAGTTCATCCTTTTCTTCTGAATTATGTGTTTCTTCCTCGCTCGATTCATCCATTTCCTGTCCATCCATGTCGATATATTCAGGTGCTTCAAGGAATAAATCATCATTCGGTGTAATGTCCTTGATACTGCGGGCTGTGCCTTCGTCATGAGCCACTTGTTGTTGAATTTCCACACTAATAGGAAGGTACTTCCACATGTGACGTATGACCGTTTTATTCGCCATTTCCTCATAGTAGTTGTTCCACGGGCTGTATTTACTACGTCCACCAGGACTAGCCTTTCTACGTTTTTCAATCTCCGCTTTTGGCATAAATTCCATCTGATAGCCACCATCTTTGAAATGTGCAACTGCATACGAACCGATATATTCGCCACGGTCACTATCAAAACTTGGAACATGCTTTAAAGTAGGGTTTAAGCCTAACTCATACTCAAATTCATCGTTTTCATATACTGCATGAGCGTAAATACTTTGGATATGCCCTGAACGTCTTGCAAGGTCAATCATGCCCTTATATCCAATAATGAATTGAACTTCTGTGATGCCTTTATTGTTATTTTTAAATGGGAGCAGATAGCACTGTCCGAGCAATCCAGGTTCAAGCCCTAACTGCGCAGCTTGCATGACTCCACCTAGCAGACTACCGACGTCTGCTTTCCTTAATTCGGGTGTCGTTCGAATCGTCGTCATGGTCAATCTCATTAAACGGTCCACGTCCATGTGTTTTGGTAAGGCTTCCTGCATAGCAGGAGCCATCTGTTTTAAATAATCTTCAATCGTTTTAGGTTTATCTTTATTGACTGCATTACCGTTCGTTTTTGCCATTTGCTGTTTCATTTTTTCGGTTTGTGTCACTTAGTTTTCCTCCTTGTGATTGACATCTTTTTGATTCTTCATGCTACTTATGAGACCTTGCTCCAATTTGGAAATAGATACCTGTTTTCCATTGTTTAAGAATAAATCTAATAACTTTTCCATTTCGTATTTTCCTTTTATAATTAAAGTTAAAAACTCTCTTCTATTACCTCTGATTTCAAGCTTGAACTTATCCATTTTAATTTTCCTCCTTAATTTCTTTTTCCGTAGCTTTCACCAACTCATCAATGCTTTTGTAAATACTGTTTAATTGATGCTGAACCGTCTTTTCGCTCGATATTCCACTTGCTCTAATTAGACCTTTTTTTGTTTGCTTTAACTCATTAAGCAAAACTTCTATGATCATTTGTTGTTTATTCATTCACTTCCACCTGCTTTATCGTCATACGTCTGTAGGTTGACTGCTTCGTATACTTTTCAGCTATGTCTGGAAGTTCTTGCTTGAGCCTTTTCGTATCAATGGAGTTGCGTTCAAACGTCTTGTGATGAACTTCAAATTTAGGTGTAACTCCTGTTTGTGCATCACCAATCATCAATTTCAACTTGTTTTCATATTCCTTCTGCAATGCTTGTTTTTCCCTCACTTCTGCTTTGATGCTCTCAATAGCTTCGATAAGTGTTTCAGCGTCATCAGAAGGCAACATGATGGTTTCTCCGTTATCTTCTGGGTACATTTGTTTCAGAAGTTCAGAAGCTGAATCACTCCCATCCACTTCTGGCGGTACACCTGCTAAAACGTGATTTTCCCAAAAGTCCTTTTCGTGTTCTATCATTAGTTCGATAAACTCATCATCACGTTCAATCTCTTTCCAAACGAATTTTTGTCCACCGATTAGTACGGCGATATACGCTTTTTCATAGTCGAGAACAGCCATATAATGCTGTAACTGACAAATATAAGCAGGCGGGATGTTATCATCAGTCCAAGCGTCATAATTGAATGCATTTGTAGTTTTACACTCCAATAGTGCTTTTTCTCCAACAACATCCCTATCAATGTTGGCAAGCATGAAATCATGGTCTTTATGTCTGAAAATCTGATTACGACGACGAACCCTCTTGCCAGTCCGTCTCGTAAATTCATCCGCAACAACATCCTCCAGGACATTCCCCCAGTAGATTGCGTCGTTGTCGATTTCCTCAATGAGACCGCCCGTTTTTTCTACGTACAACTGGAAAGCCGATTTCCAAGGATTGAAACCTAGAATTACAGATGCATCCGAGCCACCAATTCCTTTTTGACGAGCCCTCAGCCATTCCTCACGACTCATATCACGGGTTAGTGCCAAAACTTCAGCTTGCATTAATTAGCCCCCCTCACACCTTTTAGTTCTTGGTATTTCTTAAATGACTCTTTATTTTCAAACTTAAATACTGGCATTCCATTGGGTTTAATAGCGATAGTGCCACCTGCATTTTTTAAGCATTTTTGCAAAAACTTATTTTCCTTAAATGGAATTTCAATCATCTTTCTACCTCCTTGTTTTAGTAGGAAGGTACGTGTATAATAGTGTTACTAGTTGAATTACGTACCTTCTTTTGACAAAGGGCTACTGGCAGGTAGTCCTTTTTTATTTAAGTTCATAAACATTGCCATAGTTAATGTCCGTTTCCTTAGTCAAACAGCTAATCGAACAATAAAGATAGCCGTCGAATTCAAACACTTCACCATCAACGACTTGACCACAACAGTCACAGTAATAAGTCGGTAACAACTCTTTGAGTCTTCGTCTATCGAAAATGCCTAACGAGCTGTCATATAGCATTCCGTTCACGTTCTATCACCCCCAATGTTTATTTAAGTTTTTATAATGCTCATAAAGACCTTCTCGCTTCATTTTCTGTACTGCACTTGCCAAACTCGCTTCAGGTCTCCCGAGTGCAAAAGCCATTGTTCTGCGATGGTCGTGTTCCCAATACTTGCACAGATATTCAAGTTCCGATTCAGTATAATGTTTATTATGATTAGGATGAAAATCTGGATGATATTTCATTCTCCCCTGTTTATCTAGTTGAATTTCTTCAGCCGACACCTTCACTTTTCACCTCCTACAAACTCGCTTTAACAGCGCCAACTATAACAAACGAACAGAAGAGTATGAGAAGTGCAGCGAATAATATCGTTGGAAAACTTGTCTTTGGCGGTATGTAGCACAGTCCATCGTTGTCAATGCATATCTTTCCCTGATTCCATAAACGCTGAATTTCCATTTCAATCAATGCTTGTGGGATTCCAGTGAGTTTTACCAACTCCTCGATTGTCATTCCTCCGTGTTTTTCTAGTGCTCGTAAAATCATTTTTAACCTCCTAATAATTGCATCACTTTCTGCATAATATTTAGCCCGTCCATTCCACAAATAAATGCGACAAGAACTTCTTGAGCCTGTGTGTTCATCATCCATGCCCGAAACATACTGATGGTTGGCTCTTTGACGTCATTTTCATACTTGCTGATGTCTGATTGATTGACATGCAGTTTGTTCGCTAGCTCTTCTTGACTAAAACCCATTCGTTCACGACACGCTCTTAAAATTGCGCCATACTTCACTTTGTCATCCCCCCTTTCATATTCCGATTTGGAATAGCGGAAAGTATGAGAAGCGATGTACAATGTAATTAGAACCTTCCGACTAACACCCTCATACATAACCCCCCTTGTTCCGTAATCCTCGGCGCTTATGCGCCCCACTCTCCTTTTTTATCCTCAAAGTAGGTTGTATTTGTCTGAACCCATTCAGTATTTTTAAAAATCCAGTCAAACAATAGTGCTGTCGGAACTTTGGGATGCCCGAACTCTCGAATAACTGGAAAGTCAGACCTATTGAATAATTCAGCACATTTTGTGTCAGCAACACCGACCAGATCCATAAACTGTTTTCTTGATAGTAAAGGTGGTAATTCGTACTTTTTTCGGGCATCCTCTACACCCAACTCATAAGCTCGTTTGAATAAATCTTTCAAGCGTTCCTCTAACAGCTTTGCTTCAAGTTCTTTCAAGGTGATGTCCATTTACACCACCCTCATCTGTTGCTGTGTATTAACGCTCTCAATTTCAATTCGTAAACCAGTCGATGGTTGCCACATGCCTATGAAACGCAATCCTTCTTCAAACTGCTTTTTAGGCAAGTCTCCGTAACGAGGTAGATTAAAGTGATCCTTGAAATCTCTCCAAAATTCCGAGAACGCTTTTCTACTGAGTTGTTCATATGCAGGTGCTTCTTTTCCTCCGAGCGCTTCTACAACGACGTGATTTGCTTTCTTGCGAATCTGGAACTCTTGCCCTCCATCGATGCGCATGTTTTCTTCGAGATAAGCAATCCGTTCACCATGCTTTTCGATTTTTTCTTCATGCTCTAATGCGGTTTGTAAAAGTAGTTTTGTGTTGCTCGGTTTTAACTGATTTTCCATTTCGTTAAATTTCGAGACATAAGCCGCTGTAAACAGAACTCCTTTTTCACCAGTCAGCTTGTTCGCTACCATTTCACAACCCTTTTTGGTGATTTGGTAGCATGGTCTAACTTTGTTTTGAGCATCCTTATAGCTAGACTTGATGAAAAAATCAGCCACAGCAAAATTGCTTTTGCCTAAAACTTTCACATAACTCCTAATGTCTCTAAGCAAATCAGCATGGTTTTTGCCTATCATTTTTGCAACGTCACGACTTTCCGTAACGAGTTGTCCATTTTGCGAGATTACTTTTAATTGATTCATAGTTTTCCTCCTTTATATCCCTTCTGATAGAATGTTGGCGAAGGGGGTGATATTGATGAAAAAAGTAGACGTATCAGAAATAGCTAATCGCTTATACAGCCTGCATCAACCCATCGGTCTCGAAGAAATTGAAAACTTAGTTAACGAAAAGTTTAACGGCAAGACAATTTCTATCGAAAACATAGGCGGTGAAATCATGATGATGGTAGCTGAATTAATAGGAAAAATACGCAGACAAGATTATAAGTTTATGGTCGACCTTATCCAAACTGTCGTCGACGAGATTCAGAATCCTTAATGCCTTTCTCGATTGCATTTATAAGTTCTTGAGAAACTTTTTTATCATCCAAACTCACTTTAGTCGTCGTTTCCACGGCGACCTTTTTCTCCAAAGCAGTAACTCGTTTCTCTAGCTCATTAATTCGTGTTTCCATCCCCTCACCCCCTAACTGACTTCTTTTTTATCATTTTCGCATTTTGCGATTTCATTATTAAAAAAAATATCATCTAGACTTACATTAAAGATGTTTCTCAATTTTATGAGGTGTTCTAGTTGGGGTTGCCTATGTCCATTTTCAATTTGAGAATAGTAATTAGCACTAATACCAAGCTGTTCTGCAATGAACTTTTGCTTTATCCCCCTTTTTTCCCTTAAAATTTTTAAATTGCTAGTGATTGTCTTGGTGTTAGACATGTTTTCACCCCTTTCAAAAATCGCAATTTGTGATTACGTAATTAAAATATATCATCGCGAAATGCGATTGTCAACTCTTTTTATCACTTTTTGCGATTTTTTAATTAAAAGATCGTGTTTTGCGATATAATGCTTGCTAGAGAGGATTGGTTGCAAGTGAACAATTCAATTTTACCTAAGAGGCTAAAAGAATTAAGGGAAAAATCGGGATATTTGCAGAAGTTCGTTGCCGATAAATTAGGTGTAAAAAGTAATACTTTATCTGGTTACGAAAACGGAACACGCTCGCCTGATCCAGATATGTTAATTTCATTGGCTAAGCTTTATGATGTTACAACCGATTATCTTTTAGGGAAATCTGATAGCCCTGCCCTTACAGAAAAAGATGAACAAGATATAGCAAAGCGTATGGAAAAACTAAAAAAGGATTTAACAAGTGCAGAAGGTTTAAGCTTCCATGGCGAACCATTAAGTGAGGAAGCAATTGAGTCTCTACTTGAAGCAATTGAATATGCTGAACGTCAAACCACACGTATAAATAAAAAGTACATTCCTAAAAAATATAGAAAAGACAACAAGTAACGGGGTTGATTTCTTTGCCAAAACAAAAAGCCGTTAAACTGATAGAAAAGTATAAAACCAACGACCCTTTTGAGTTGGCTTCATATAAAAAAATTCAAATTATTACTTGGAACTTGCACATTGAAATAAAAGGCTTTTATAAATACTTAAGAAGAAATAAATTTATTGTTCTTAATTCGTCTCTAAACGAACACTTAAAAAGATTTGTCTGTTCACACGAATTAGGTCACGCGATACTGCACCCTAGAGAAAACACCCCGTTCATGCGTGAAAACACCTTTTTTTCTATTGATAGAATCGAAGTTGAAGCAAATACTTTTGCAGTTGAACTTTTATTGCCAGATAATAGGTTAGAGGAATACAAGAATACTAGGTTGTCTTTAGAAGAGATTGCTGGTATTCACGGCATACCAAAAGAAGTCGCAAGATTGAAAAAGTGTAATTTGTTTTAACTTCGTGATGGTAATAAAGTTTTTAATCTAATTCATGATATTTGTATTATCGCAGTTTAACCAATACATTTTATCTATAATATTTTTAAAAGGGGAATTAATTATGTACTTATTAGCGATTTTACTACCACCATTAGCAGTTCTACTTGTAGGTAAACCATTTCAAGCATTATTAAATTTATTGCTCACACTTCTTGGTTGGTTGCCAGGTGCCATTCATGCGATATTAGTCGTTAAAGACAAGAAAGATGATAATAGAATGGTAAAACAAGCTGAATTAATAGCCAAAGCAAATCAAAAAGATTAACAGCCCTACTCGGGCTTTTCTTTTCAACCAAAAACAGAACGTACATTCTCAAGGAGGGTAACCAATGCATTGTGAACAGATTACATTAAAATCAGGACAGAAAAGATGGGTTTGTGTAGCTGATGGTCCATCCGATCCAGCAACGGGGAAAAGACGGCAAATTAGAAGAAGGGCGAAAACGCAACGTGAAGCTAAAAAGCGGGTTCAAGAAGCACTAAACCAATTACAAGAGTATGGAATTGATGAAAAAAAAGGACAAAAAATAACTTTTGAACAACTTGCTAATGAATGGCTAGCTACATATGAACTAAGCGGTGTGAAACGAAATACGGTTCGAATACGAGAAAAAGAAATCAATATACTAAAACGTTTCATCGCAAAGACACCAATCTCGCTAATTTCTCATTCTATGTATCAAAAAATTATCAACACCTTAATCACGAAAGAAGACTATGCCAGGACAACTGTCCAAGGCGTAAATACGACAGCAGGAATGATTTTTAAATATGCAGTTCGGGACAAGCTGATAAAAGATAATCCGACAGACGGTGTTGTAATACCAAAAAAACGAAAAACAATCGAAGAAATAAAAGAAAATCCTATTGATGAGATGTATTTAGAACGTGAAGAATTGGAAGAATTTTTAAATGCAGTTTATAAACATGGCCTTTATCTCGATTTGGAGCGCTTCTACACATTAGCGTTTTCAGGTATGCGTTCGGGAGAATTATGTGCATTGCAAAAACAGGACCTTGATTTTACAAAAAACACAATCGATATCACAAAAACGCTATATAGCGAAACAAGTAATATGAGAAAGTATGAACTGACTCCACCGAAAACAGAAGGCTCGATCAGAACAATTGAAATGGAAAAACCAATCATGAAACTTTTAAAAAGACTCGTGAGGAAAAACGATAAACATAAATTGCAATATCGCCATTTATACGAAGATTTCCACGATGAAGACTTTGTTTTTTGTCGTGACAACGGATATCCATTTATTCCGAAAAACATCCAGATGAGAATGGAACGCATACTCTCAAAAACATCAATAAAAAAAGATATCACTCCTCACTCTTTACGCCATACTCATATTTCCATGCTAACCGAAGCTGGTGTTCCACTACCTACTATCATGAGGAGGGTAGGTCACGAGGATATGGAAACGACAATGAAGATCTATACACACGTTACCAATAAAATGAAAGAGGATGCTTCCGATAAGGTTAGATACACTTATGGAAACATCCTCGAAAAAATCAGTTTTTAATATTTTCGTGACTTTAATGTGACTTTTTATTAAAATCACACCCAATGGTCGATATAAACCATTGTTAAATCGATGGTTATGGGCGTTTTATTACATCATGCCGCCCATTCCACCCATGCCGCCCATATCAGGCATTGCTGGTGCACCACCAGCGTTTTCTTCTGGTTTGTCAGCGATCACAGCTTCAGTAGTGAGAAGCATGGCTGATACAGAAGCTGCGTTTTGGAGTGCAGAGCGTGTTACTTTTGTTGGGTCAACAATACCTGCATCAATCATATTTACCCATTCGCTTGTAGCAGCGTTGAATCCAACTCCAGGCTTTTCACCTTTTAAGCGCTCAACGACTACGGATCCTTCGAGACCAGCATTGTCTGCAATTTGGCGAACCGGTTCTTCTAAAGCACGAAGAACGATGCTTACTCCCGTTGCTTCGTCACCTTCCGCCTCAATGTCACCTAGTGATTTAAGCACATCAACGAGGGCTGTACCACCACCAGAAACAATGCCTTCTTCAACCGCTGCACGTGTTGAGTTTAGCGCATCCTCGATGCGAAGTTTACGTTCTTTCAATTCTGTTTCAGTTGCAGCACCAACTTTAATAACAGCTACACCGCCTGCAAGTTTGGCTAGACGCTCTTGAAGTTTTTCTTTATCAAACTCTGACGTTGTTTCTTCAAGTTGTGCTTTAATTTGATTCACACGGCTTGCGATTTGTGCAGAGTCGCCTGAACCTTCTACTATCGTTGTATCGTCTTTCGTTACAACAACTTTTGACGCACGACCGAGTTGAGTGATTTGTGCTGATTTAAGATCAAGTCCGAGATCTTCTGTAATCACTTCTCCACCCGTTAAGATGGCAATATCTTCAAGCATTGCTTTACGACGGTCACCGAAACCAGGAGCTTTAACAGCTACAGCATTAAATGTTCCACGTAGCTTATTAACGACGAGTGTCGCAAGGGCTTCACCTTCGACATCTTCAGCAATGATGAGAAGTGGTTTACTTTGTTGCACAACTTGCTCCAGAACTGGCAAGACTTCTTGAATGTTAGAAATCTTTTTATCTGTAATTAAAATGTACGGATCTTCAAGAACGGCTTCCATTTTATCAGAGTCTGTTACCATGTAAGGAGATGCATAACCACGATCAAATTGCATTCCTTCCACAACTTCTAACTCTGTTTCAAAACCTTTCGATTCTTCAATTGTAATGACACCGTCGTTTCCGACACGCTCCATTGCTTCAGCAATGAGCTCACCGATTTGATCATCAGAAGAAGAGATGGCAGCAACTTGAGCGATCGATTCTTTTCCTTCAATAGGTTGAGAAATCTTTTTCAATTCTTCAACCGCTGCTTTTGTTGCTTTTTCAATTCCTTTGCGGATGACCATTGGATTAGCTCCAGATGTTACGTTTTTCAAACCTTCACGAATCATCGCTTGAGCTAGAACTGTTGCAGTCGTTGTTCCGTCACCAGCAACGTCATTTGTTTTGCTTGCAACTTCTGCAACTAGCTTAGCACCCATATTCTCAAATGCATCTTCAAGTTCGATTTCTTTTGCAATCGTGACACCGTCATTTGTGATGAGAGGAGAACCAAATGACTTTTCAAGAACGACGTTGCGTCCTTTTGGTCCTAATGTAACTTTTACTGCGTTCGCAAGTGCGTTAACGCCATCAAGCATTCCGCGACGAGCATCTTCGCTAAATTTAATTTCTTTTGCCATCGTAAAAACACCCTCCTCAAAATATATGTAGACTCACTATTATAAAGAAAATTTGCAAAACGTTGTATTAATTCATTACAGCAAGAATGTCGCTTTCGCGCAAAATCAAGTATTCTTTGCCATCAAATTTCACTTCAGTACCAGAATATTTAGAGAAAATGACTTTATCTCCTTCTGATACTTCAAGTGGAATGCGTTCACCATTGTCAGAAACTCGACCTGTTCCGACAGCAATGACACGCCCTTCTTGAGGTTTTTCTTTTGCGGAATCAGGTAAAACGATACCGCTCGCTGTTTTTTCTTCAGATTCAACAGTTTCGATCAAAACGCGATCTGCTAAAGGCTTCAACACGTGAAACACCCTCCTTAAATTATTGTTGATAGCATATTTGTTAGCACTCAGACTTACCGAGTGCTAAAACCCACATATTATATTAAAAGATATTCTTTTTTTTTGCAAGCGTTCCTATAAATTTTTTATACAAAATTGTGGTTTCATAAACTTTGATTCCAGCATGTTAGTAATATGCCCTATTCCTATGTTACAATGGCATCATTGCACGATTTAGTTTTTTACAATTAAGGTTCGTTTTAAAGTGTGATTCGTTTCCAATCTAGAAAAGGAGCGCTTTTTATGCGAAAACAGTATTGGTGGATCCTTGTCATTTATATTCTCATGCAATTATCTGGAATTGTTGGACTTCCACTTTTATACATGCTCGGTTTAACCGAGAGCCTCATCTCTTTTCAAGGGTTTGCGTTATGGAATTTGATTAGTTTTACCGTTGCGTTAATTCCCATCCTCATTCTAACCAATCGAACAAAAGAATATCCTTTCAAAGAAGACGAGCGATCGCCTTTCGGAATCTCGATTGGTTGGATGATTTTTGGTGTTTTTTTAGCTTTTTTTGTGCAAGGAATTGCGGGAGCGATTGAAATGGCGCTTTTCAAAGTAGAACCAGGATCAGAAAATACGGAACAACTCGTGGATATCGCTTTATCCTTTCCTGCTTTTTTCCTCGTTTTTATCGTCATTGGACCGATTTTAGAAGAAATTGTGTTTCGGAAAATCATTTTTGGAGCGTTATATACTCGGTTTAATTTTTGGATATCCGTGTTTATCAGTTCTTTAATCTTTGGTATCGTTCACGGTGAACTGGAGCATTTACTTATTTATACGTCAATGGGAGCAACCTTTGCTTTTCTTTACATCAAAACAAAACGACTTATCGTACCCATTATCGCTCATATTTTAATGAATGCTTCCGCGACTCTTGTAGCATTAAACTATGATAAACTCGAGAAGTTGGAAAAGAACTTAGAGCAAATTCAACAATTTATTGGGGGATTTTAAATCGTGAGAATTTCTGCAAATACACTGCTCGTCACTCTTACCATTCTCGGAATTGTTTTCATTTATTTAGCAGTGAACAGTGCAAAAGAAGCAGGGACAGTGTGGAATGCTGCGAGCATCATTTTTATTTTAATCGCATCAATGGAATTTCTTTATGCCTTTCGAATTTTACAATTGATGAATCGTATAAAAAAAATAAACAAGCGTAAAAAATAACGTGCCCCTTTAAAGTTTTCAAACATAGAGGGGCTTTTTTTACGTTTATTGTTCAGATATACTCGTCTTTGGCTTCTGTAGTTTTAGCCCTGCCGGGATCGTTAACAGCACGAGCACACCGATAATAAGAAACCCTTCATTGATCGCTTGTAAACTTCCAGCCTCTAGTGATTGTCCAGCTACAAACAATTGTGTTCTTCTCACTTCAAAATAAATCGAAGCAATCACAATCGCAAGCGATGAGCTTACTCTTCTCATCACATTGTTTATCGCTGACCCTTGTGCGACAAGGTTATCTGAAATCGCGTTAAGTCCAGCAGTCGTTGCAGGCATATTCGAAATTCCAAGCCCCATTCCACGGACCATCATAAGTATAAAAATGACCCATAATGGTGAATCAAGTGAAAGCATTCCGAGCATCAACGTCGTCGTTCCTGTTAAGATTAGCCCTGTTGTCACGACCCCTTTCGGTCCTTTTCGATCGAGAATTCTACCGGCTACGGTCATAAATATTCCTGTAAATAAAGCTGAAGGAAGAAAAACGAGTCCCGTCACAATCGGTCCATATCCGTAAACCGTTTGCACGAGTAATGGAATAAAGAAAATGCCTGAAAATAATCCCGCTGCTTGCACACTGGCCACAATTATACTGTTACGGTACGTTGGCACTTTAAAAATCGTCAATCTAAGCAACGGTTCTTCTTGTCTTACTTCATAACGTACGAACATGATGAGTAATAGGATACCAATCACAAGCAAAGAAACATTAAAAAGTGAAGCTAGATCAGTCAGAGTCGTAATTCGACCAAATGCGTACAAAAGGCTCCCTAATCCGGCTGTTACTGTGACAAATCCAATCGTATCGAAAGGCAATGTGCGATTTGTTTTCGTTGACGTTAAAAAGCGAAGTCCGAGTGCAAAACCAAGCAGTCCGGTTGGTATGTTCATGAAAAAAAGCCAATGCCAACTTCCAAATTCGATGACCATTCCCCCGATCGTCGGTCCAATTGTCGGAGCCATCATAATAGCAATTCCCCAAATCCCTGTCGCAAGCCCCCGTTCATTTTTCGGGAACACTTCAAATATAAGGGCCATTGAGAGGGGCATCATGAGTCCTCCTGCAACCCCTTGCAAACCACGAAAAAAAATAATGGAGCTTAAACTCCACGCAAACGAACCGAGAAACGAAACGATAACAAACATGCCAAGACCTGTTAAATAAACTTGCTTTTTACCAAAGCGCTCTGATAAATATCCTGTTACGGGCAGTGTCATTCCTGTCGCCAACATAAAGATTGTAATAATCCAACTGGCTGAAACAGCATCCGCCTGGAATATCTCCATAAATCTTGGGATCGCAGGGTTAAGCGAACTGTTATTTAAAATGACGGTAAACGTCCCAAGTAAAACGGTCACGACAACCATCCATTTTTGCGAAGGCTTCTTCATTTCTCTCTCCTCTAATTTCACTGCTCTTTTCACTATATCATTCCAACTAAAATGCCACCATTTTTCCGTCTGCTTAAACAATAAAAACGAAGGCATAGCCTCCGCTTATTCGTCATTTTATTTAGAATTGATTTTCATCACGTAATCGATTAATGTACTGAATCGTCGTTTGTGCTCCCTCATATACCATCTTATCTTCTTGCTCATTCGACGGCTGTGCAAGTTCGGCTAAACGTTGTTTCGATAAATTTACGCGATTTCGTTTTCTTTGGTTTAACGCATAAGCTGCTGTAATCGCTGTTGCCCCGAAAACTAGCAAGCCAAGTTTTATTGCTTTATTCATTATAAACACCTCCGGTTGAAGATGTTTACCCTATATGAACAAAACTCAAACTATTTTTTCTGCATAAGCTCTTCGTTTTCTTGCTCAAGTTGTGCTTTCAATGCTTTTTTATAACTGATTCGTGAAATGAGTATACTAATTTCGTATAATAAAAACAACGGAACTGTCACCATCAGATGTGATACAATTTCTGGTGGCGTAATTAAGCCGGCAATGACGAGCAACACAAAATAAGCGTACTTTCTAATTTTTGCTAAAAACATCGGTGTTAAAATACCGAGCCGGGTCAAGAACATAATAATAATTGGAAATTGAAACAAAAATCCAAACGGCAACGTAAGCTGGAACAAAAACGAAAAATATTCGTTAATTCCATACATTTCATTAATGTTCATCATGTCTGACAACGTTCCGATAAATTGAATCACAAACGGAAACAACAAAAAATAAGAAAACGCTAATCCGCCCAAAAACAGAATCACACTGACAGGAATATAGGCAAGCGTTATTTTCCGTTCCTGATGAGATAGCCCGGGGCTAATGAACGCCCACATTTGATAGAGCGCAATTGGTGATGTAAGAATCATTGCTGAAATAAATGCAAATTTTAAATACACTTTAAACGGATCGGTTAATTTAAAAGCGTTCATCGGTACATTTGCCGCTTCAGGTGCTGCTTGTAAAAACAATACGAGCGGTCGTGCTAGAAACAGCCCGATAATTAAGGCAAAAAGAAAGAAAACTAGAACAATGATGATCCGTTTTCTAAGCTCTTCAATATGATCAATGACCGTTAATTCTTTCTCTTTCATGAATCCATCCTACTTTCAGTTAAGCAAGTAACTATCGTAAGAAAAACGCTATATCGTCGTCCAACTTACATAAGTTAGAGGTCAGAGGCTAGATTTGCTAGTTTAACTTTATCCTTTTTTAAAAAACAATAAGCTACGATTGAAATGTGTGCCCTCGTAGCTCTCATCTTTAAACATTATTGCTTGTCGTTACCTTTCGTTGATGTTTCGTCTTCGTCATCAACGATACCTTTCGTTGCATTTTTAAATTCACGAAGCGTACTTCCAGCTGCTTTGCCAAACTCAGGCAATTTTTTAGGACCGAAAATAATTAACGCTACAATAGCGATCAGTGCAATACTTCCAGCTCCAAGTCCACCCATATTCCGTGGGCACCTCCTAAAATAAGTTCCATATCCTTATGTTATCAGAATAACAGAAAGTCATTCAAATCGCTAGTTTTGATTGTGCCAAATTAACGAACATCATCATTCGATTTCCCAATAGCGAAACAATTATCGATACGCTAAACTTAACAGAGAATGATTTTCTCATAAGAGGTGTTATGATGATTATTTTGCAAGTGAACAACGTCTCAAAGTCATTCGGTGCTGAACCGATTTTAACTGATATAAAATTAGAAGTAAAGATGAATGAAAAAGTTGCAATCGTAGGGAGAAATGGCGTCGGAAAATCAACGTTATTAAAATTGATTACGGGTGAATTCTCGCACGATTCCGGTAACATCATCATCCCAAAAGATGTAACGATTGGCTACTTAGCCCAACACTCAGGAATAGAATCAGAAAAGTCGATTTGGCAAGAGATGATCGATGTCTTTTTACCGCTAAGGGAAATGGAAAAAACGTTGCGCGCGATGGAGTCGAAAATGAGTGATCCTAATTTACTCGCAAATGAAACAGAATATGCAAAGCTCTTAAACGAATATGACAAACTTCAAGTTAAATTTAATGAGCGAGGCGGATACCGTTATGAAGCTGACATCCGTTCGATTTTACATGGCTTGCAATTCAGTAACTATGACTACGAAAATACGCCAATCTCAACATTAAGTGGAGGTCAGAAAACAAGATTAGCACTCGCAAAGCTACTGCTGACAAAACCTGATTTACTCATTCTTGATGAGCCAACAAACCATTTAGACATTGAGACGATGACATGGCTTGAACAGTATCTTTACAGTTACCGAGGTGCAATTTTAATTGTCTCCCACGACCGTTATTTTTTAGATAAAATTGTTTCTATTGTTTACGAAATTTCCCACAATCAAGTAAAAAGATATATAGGCAATTACAGTCAATATTTAATTGAAAAAGCGCAACGGCTTGAAGCAGAAATGAAAGAATACGAAAAACAACAAGCATTCATTAAAAAAACGGAAGCATTTATTCAAAAGAATATTGCACGCGCATCAACAACAAAACGAGCACAAAGTAGACGAAAACAACTAGAAAAACTCGTTCGCCTTGAAAAACCCCTTACTGATGAAAAAACTGCGGCAATTTCATTTCAACACGATAGAGAGAGTGGGAACATCGTTTTAAATATGAATGATGTTTCTGTCACGTACAATAAAAAACCTGTCTTTAACCACGTCACCTTGCAAATAACGAAAGGTGAAAACGTTGCGATCGTAGGACCGAATGGAGTCGGTAAATCCAGTTTACTTAAAGCGATTACGAAGCAAATCCAATCTGACGGGTCAATTGAGTTCGGTGCGAACGTAGCGATCGGCTATTATGACCAAGAACAGGAAAACGTAACATCAACAAAAGACGTCCTCCATGAACTGTGGGATGACTATCCGAGTATGCTTGAAAAAGATGTGCGCTCTGTACTCGGACAGTTTTTATTTAGTGGTGATGATGTTTTTAAAAATGTTTCCACATTAAGCGGAGGCGAAACAGCACGTCTCACTCTTGCAAAATTGATGCTTCAGAATGCAAACTTCCTTATTTTAGATGAACCGACAAACCATCTTGATTTACATAGCAAAGAAATGCTTGAATCTGCCCTAATCGATTACGAAGGAACCATTTTATTCGTCTCTCACGACCGTTACTTTATTAATCGCCTAGCAACGAAAGTCGTTGAACTATCGCCTGATGGGGTTACTGAATATATCGGTGATTATGACTATTACATCGAAAAGAAAACTGAACTAGAGACAATTGCTGAACAAATAAAGCGACCATTCGATGAAAACAACGAAAAAATTACAAGTCAATCAAAACGAGAAAAAGAAAAGCAATTTGCTCGCTTAGAAAGAAAACGGTTGCGTCGAATCGAAGAAGTAGAAGAAACAATCGAAACGATTGAGAAAGAAATTGAGCAGTACGAAGCGACACTAGCCGAGCCTGACGTTTATGAAAACTATGAAAAAGCTTCTGAACTTAATAAGTTGATCTTCAAAAAGAAAGACGAACTTGAACAATTATTAAATGAATGGGAACATTTACACGAATAATTCAGTTTATTCACATCATCCACAGAGATTTCCACAGTTTCTTCACGATTAGAAAGACGTTTTTTCAAGTTATCCAGATTATCCACAGGAAAAGGATAAGTTATGCACAAAAAAACTGTGGGTGACTCGAACCCATTTCTCATGGTTTTATCGAGTTATCCACAGTTTTCACATGAATTGAAGTCCAGGCCTTCCGTTTAGTGTCAGGTCTGCCCTTCGCCCTTTTTTATATTCAATGCTTGCGGCTGCAGCGATCATCGCTGCATTGTCTGTACATAGGGAAAGTGGAGGTATGACAAGCTCCTTTTGCAATTCAGCAAATCGCTGTTCAAGTGCATTTCTTAATCCTTTATTTGCTGCTACTCCACCCGCAACAAGTACTTGCTTTGCCTTATACTTTTTGGCTGCGCGAGCTGTTTTTTCGACGAGCACCTCAATGACACTCGCTTGAAAGCTTGCCGCTACATCTTCACGTGCTAGCTTTTCTCCTCGTTGTTTTGCATTGTGTAACGTATTAATGACAGCTGATTTTAACCCACTAAAACTAAAATCGTAACTATCAGGTTCAAGCCAAGCTCTCGGAAAGTCAATTGATGGCTTACCTACATGCGCCAGCTTGTCAATATGAGGACCACCTGGGTAAGGCAAACTAAGCGTACGCGCTACTTTGTCATACGCTTCACCTGCGGCATCATCTCTCGTCTCGCCAATGACCTCGTATGAACCGTGTTCTTTCATATAGATAAGTTCTGTATGACCACCAGAAACGACGAGTGCAATTAACGGAAACTTCATCTCTGTTACGAGACGATTCGCGTAAATATGACCTGCAATATGGTGCACGTTTACAAGCGGAAGACCATGTGCAAAGGCAAGTGCTTTTGCTGTATTCACTCCGATAAGCAGAGCTCCGACAAGTCCTGGTCCTTCCGTCACTGCAATCGCATCAAGCTCGTCCCAAGTCACGTCCGCTTCATTCATCACTTCTTCAAGAACTAACGTCATTTGCTCCACATGGTGTCGTGAAGCAATTTCTGGAACAACACCACCAAAACGTTTATGACTTTCGATTTGTGAAGCGACAACATTAGCAACTATTTCAACACCATTTTTTACAATTGCAGCCGCTGTTTCATCACAGCTCGTTTCAATTGCTAAAATAAGCTCATCTTTTTGCTTCATGTTCACTAAACCTCACCCACATGACGTATGCATCTTCTTTATTATCTGTATAATACCGTTTTCGTAACCCACCAATTTGAAATCCGAATTTTTCATATAAATTTTGAGCGACTTGATTCGATACCCTCACTTCTAGTGTCATCGTCATCGCATCATAACTTTTAGCCACTTCTATCGTCTTTTCAAACAACGCTTCACCAAGCTTTTGACCACGATATTCTGGTAAAACGGCAATGTTTGTAATATGCGCCTCATCTGTAATGATCCACATTCCTGAATAGCCAATAATTTCCCCATTATATTCCATCAATAAATAAAGAGCGTAATCATTGTACATCATTTCTTGATAAAACGTCTCTTTGCTCCACGGATTTGGAAACGATTGACAATCGACAGCAAGGACAGCATCAATATCTTCAACGGTCATATAACGAAATTCAACACGATTCTTCATGTTTAGGAATCCCCGTTTTTTTGTGCTTGTTGCCAATTTTTTTCAGCCTCAGCTAATTGCACATAATTCGGTGTAAACAAATGAATGTTTGCAACCGGATCTCGTTGCATCCCTAAAATAGCCAATTCACCAGGTCGCGGATTATGCTCAGAAGGAGAACCGAAATACGCTTCATTTGCAAGGATTTCTTGAAACATCTTACGATGCTTTACTAGATCATTCCCTAAAAATAATACAGGTTCTTTTATTGTTTGTAATTGCTTCGCCCACTCACTAGCAACAATGATTCGTTCTTTTTCAATCGTCTGAATTTGACCATGTTCAAAACGATATAAACTTGTATACAATTGCCCTCTCCTTGCATCAAATAAAGGTGAAACGACACCATTAAAATAACGGCCATTTAGAGCAAGTGCTTCAAGACTCGATATGCCAACGAGTGGAATATGAAGTGACCAGGCTAACGTTTTTGCAACAGAAACACCGATACGGACTCCAGTGTATGAACCCGGTCCTTTTGCAACAATGATTCGATTTAATTGTTTTGGTATTACGTCAACTTTTTTCATCAAACGATCAATCGCTGGCATTAACCGTACCGAGTGATTTTTCTTTTCATTTGTAATGAGTTCGGCGATCACGGTATCCTGATTCACTATCGCAACGCCCATTACATTTGTCGATGTATCAATCGCTAAACCAATCATCTGTGTACAAACTCCTCACATACGTGGACATATCGTTCTCCAATTGGGGCGAAAGTAAATTCACGTTCATTTTCTGTTACATGCTTAATCGTAATCTTTAAATATTCGTCTGGCAACAACTCTTGAATAAAATGTGCCCACTCGACGACAGTAACACCATCTCCATGAAAATACTCGTCAAAACCTAAATCTCCATTACTATCCTCTAGTCGGTATACATCCATATGATAGAGCGGAATATTTCCTTCATATTCTTTTATAATTGTAAATGTCGGACTATTAACCATTCGAGAAATCCCAAGACCCTTTGCTAAACCTTTTGTAAACGTCGTTTTCCCAGACCCTAAATCTCCTTCAAGCGTAATCACATCACCTGCTTTTAAAAAGACTGCAAGACGTTCACCGAGTTTTTCAGTTTCCTCACCGCTCTGAGATTGAAATGTATAAGTTTTCATTATGCAACACCTATTTGTTCTCTTTAAAGTGATTGTAGCCTCGTTTATCAACCTTTTCCATCACACCATTTTTCATAATCTGCACATCTGCTTCGCCAGCTTCAACATGACCAATTAATGTAATTGGGATATTTGCTTCCTCAAACATTGTTTTAACATGGTCCCAATTAGATTGAGACAAACAACCGATCAATTGAAAATCCTCACCACCATATAAAACAAACTGTTCAATTTCGTATCTTGAAAACAATTGCAGTGCAGGGTGCTTTGGAACCTTTTCATAATCAAGGACGAGCTTTTTCTTACTTGCTTCAGCAATTTCATACGCTTCACTTGCAATACCGTCACTAATATCATTTAAAGCAACACGACAGTTTAGTTCAGCAAAAATACGACCGGCATAAATCTGTGGCTTTGGACGTTGGTGCTGTTCAATTAAAAGCATCTCTTGTTCACAATAAGGGTAATCCTTACTTTTTTCAAGCAGAAGGGATAAACCTGCTGACGAGCCACCAACGCTTCCTGTAACAAAAATAAAGTCACCAGGTCGTGCTTGACTTCGCAATAGATGGCGGTTTCTCTCAACTTTTCCGATTGCGGTTACTGAAACAACGAGAGCACTAGACGTAGACACCGTATCACCGCCGATTAAATCAACTTGGAATGTTTTTGCAAGTTCATTCATTCCTTTAAATAGATCGTTAAGTTCTATCTCGCTCCAACGTGTTCGCGGAATAGCGATCGAAACAAGATAATACAAAGGAAGGGCCCCCATCGCAGCCAAATCACTTAAATTAACAGCAAGTGCTTTATAGCCCAGATCAAAAGAACTTAGCGTAGATTTTTTAAAATGAACGCCTTCAACTAACGTATCAACAGCGACTACGGTTTCATATCGTTCATCGTTAAGAAATAAAGCCGCATCGTCACCAATTCCTTGAATGAGCGATTGCTGATATGTTGTTTTCGGAATAATTGAACGGATAAAAGCAAATTCATCTGTCATCGTCTAGCAACCTTTCCATACTAAAAAAACCTTAGGATCTTCTCCTAAGGATTTATGTTCATATGTAAAAATTATTTTATCATAATATTTAACTAACAAAAAGTAATTGGGGAAATGTCCTTGACCGGCACGTACACGAAGTTATTCAACACAGGACACGACGACCACTACACTTTGATTTTTCTTTTTTGATTGCGACATTAATACCGAAGCATAGTCAACATAGTTAAAATCATTTTGGTTGCGGGGGAAGGATTTGAACCTCCGACCTTCGGGTTATGAGCCCGACGAGCTACCAGACTGCTCCACCCCGCGACGATATGAAAGTATATCTGTTATAGCTACAACGAATTGACCCCTGCTTCTACTAGCATGATCTAAACTGTAACTGCATCGGGGTTACTCGTTGTTTATTCTGAAGAAATTTCGCTCCTTGCTTTATTCATTATAACATATCCCTTCAAAACTAGATACGACATCCCATCGTTTTGCTGTCCAGCTTTGACGCCTCGTAAGCGCCAAAGCCTTCGTTTGTGGTTAAGTCCTCGACCGATTAGTATCTCTCAGCTCCACGT